>NZ_JAPWAG010000016.1:0-55972 GCF_041432775.1 Pauljensenia sp. 20925_1_34
ACGCAGTGTCCTATCACCCTACCTATCCGCGAGGCGGAGCGCGTCCGGGCAAATAAAAATCCGACATCCGCGATCGGATGTCGGTGTGTGGTGGAGCTAGGGGGATTCGAACCCCCGACCTTCTCATTGCGAACGAGACGCGCTACCAACTGCGCCATAGCCCCAAGGACGGATATACCTTAGCACCCTCTCAGACGATCACGCAAGCCGACACGAACAGGCAGCCACCGGCCCACCACCGCAAGGCAAAGAACCGCGCCGCGAGCCAGGTGGCTCGCGGCGCGGCAACGACAGCAAGAAGCAGCCCTACTGGGCCCGGCGCGCGTCCAGGACGGCGTCCAGGTCCAGGGCGACGACCTGGTCTGCGACGACCTCTTCGGTGGAGCGAGCCCCAACCTGGGCGGTCTGCGCGATGGGGCGCGCGGGGATGGCCGCCGTGATGCGCGGAATACCGCGCAGGTCAGTGTCGGCATGGACGATGCGGCCGCGCACGCGGTCGCGGGAGGCGTAGGTCGGCGCGGGGATCGGGGCGACCGTCCATGCGCGCGCGGGGGTGTCGGCAACCTCAACGGCCTCGGGGACCTCGACGTTGAACACGAGGGAGGGCACGGAGCCAGTCGTCGGAGCAGACTCGGAGGCCGCAGGTGCGACATCAGACGACACGGACGCGCGCGGGGCAGCCACGGCCTCGTCGCGCGTAAACGAGCTCTGCGCGGGACGGGCCTTCGGCGCGGAGGCTGCGGGGCGTCCACCGCGCACGTCGGCGCGCAGCTTGGTCAGCAACTCAACCTCGCGCTCGGAGGCGCGCTGCGAGCGGATAGCCGCGACGCGGGAGGTCGACAGCGAGGCAACGAGAGCGGCAATCGGCAGGGCAATCCACGCCCAGGCGATCGAGGTTGCGGCAATAACGATGCCAAGGATCACGGTGGAGAGCGCGCACACGCCGGTGATGACCATGCGGCGGCGTCCCGCGGCGCTCTCGGCGGCGAGGCGCGCTGCGCGGCGGGCGCGCAGCCGGGCGATGTCTCGGACCGCCTTATTATTGCGGCGATCGATGACGGGCCGGGTACGTCCAGTGGTGGCCGTGTACATGCTTCCTCCGCTCGTCAGTGCGCGCCGAGCCAGGATCGTTCCACTGGCGCGATCGCACATATCTAATTCTGACGCATTCGTACGAATCATGCGCAGGCTCGGGGAGAATCGGTCAATTTCACGAGACTCAACGATGGCCATTCGGCGCGCGACCAACTGCGGTACGGTCGCGAGAAGCGAGACGAATACCGCTGCGATGACGAGTCCACCAATTTCCACCCCCTCAACGTAGGGTGGTTTGTGAGTAGCAAGTTTGCTCATATTGGGCGTGTCGGACTCTCAAACCTGACGGTAAGTTCTGAATCGATAACAATTATCACAGTAGTAACACGTGCCCCACCAGTATCGCCGAGGCCGGGGCAGTCAGCGCTCGACAGCCGCCCTTTCGGGACCCAAGGTGAGACTGTCGTCAAACATGCCTCCCTCTCCACACGAGAACACGACATTTCTCCCAAACGGTAGGGAACAACGGTGGACACCCACGCCTCGGGCCAGCATCCGCGCGGCGCCGACGTGCCGACGCCACGCACACCGTCAAACGCGGCCCACACACCCGCGCCCGCGCACTCAGCTAATCGCCGAGCTCCCCCAGCGCCGCTGCACGAGCCCACCCTCAGGCAGCGACTCGGCATCGATAAAGAACGCCACATGATCGGCCCACTGGCCCGCAATGTGCATGAAGCGGGGACGCAGCCCCTCCTCGACCAAGCCGAGACCTCGGCACACGCCCAACGAACGCTCATTCTCCGGGCGCACGCACACCTCAACCCGGTGCAGGCCGAGCTCCCCCACCACCAGATCAAGGACGAGCGCAGCAACCAGGGAACCCAGGCCTCGTCCCGCCCAATCCGACACGATCCAGTAACCCAGCATCCCCGACGACATCGCACCCCAGTGCACGTTGGAGACGGTGAACTGGCCGACGAAACGCCCATCGATCAGTACGCCAAAAACCAGGCCGGTCCCCTCGCGATGGTCGCGCTCGGCGCGGCGCATGTACTGCGAGAACGTGGGGATATGCTCGAGCGAGTCCGGAGGCAACGTCGCCTCCCACGGGCGCAGCCAGTGCCCGTCGGCGCGACGCACCGCATCGAGCGTCCGATGCTCCTGGCCGCGCACGGGACGCACGACGAGCTCGCGCGGGTTCGCGCTGCCGGGAGGGCCCGGACGTAGGAAACCGCGCCCGACCGGGTCAGCGACGCGCAGCGTGAGCATGTCGATGTCGCGCCCCCACACGCACCTGGAGCGCCGCAGGAAGCAGATCATTCGAGGACCAGGCACTGGAGGGTGTCCCCAGCGCGCACGTTCGTGACATCCTCGGGGACGACCGCCAGCGCGTTGGAGTCCGCGAGCGCGGACAGCAGCAACGAGGCCGGGGTTCCCATGACGGAAGCGTTGTAGCCGGCGCGCGGGGAGCCGGTCAGGCGCACGCGAACGAATTCACGGCGGCCGCGCGGGGAGTACCAGGAGCGGTCGATGACGGCGCGCACGACGGGGCGGTTGACGGCGGTCCAGCCCTGCATGTGACGCAGGGCGGGGCGCACGAAGACCTCGAAGCAGACCTGGGCGGAGACGGGATCGCCGGGCAGGCAGACGATCGGAGTGCCGGGGCGCCCCTCCTCGGCGCCGACGGTGCCCACGCCCATGATGTGGCCGGGCCAGGCGGCGACGCTGTCGAAACGAACCGTGCCGAGCGCCCCGAGGACCTCGCGGACCGTGTCGCCGCTGCCGTAGGAGATGCCGCCGGTCGTCAGGACGAGGTCGGCGCGCACCAGCTGGTCCTCGATCGTTTCGCGCAGGCGGCTTCGCTCGTCGGGGACGGCCGCGACGCGGAAAGTTTCGGCGCCGGCGTCAGCAACGGCGGTGGCCAGAGCGTGACCGTTGGCGTCGAAGACGGTGCCGGGGCGGGCCTCGCCGCCGGGTTCGACGATCTCGTCGCCAATAGAGATGATGACGACGCGCGGTCGCGGGTGAACGAGCACGTGGTCACGGCCCACGCCGGCCAGGAGTGCCATCTGGCGCGCGCCGATACGCGTACCGGCGCGCAGCACGGTGTCACCCTGCGCAACGTCCTCGGCGCGGCGGCGGATATTCTCTCCGCTGGCCGGGGCGGTGCGCAGGGCGACCTGGGCGACTCCGTGGTCGGTGAACTCGAGGGAGACCACGGCCTCGGCGCCCGAGGGCATGGGCGCGCCCGACGCGATACGGATCGCGGTGCCGGGCACGAGGGCGGCGGGGTCGACGGCCCCGGCGCGGATCTCCTCGGTGACGGGAAGCGTCACCGGCGTCTCCAGGGTGGCTCCCTCGCAGTCGCGCACGCGCACGGCGTACCCGTCACACGCGGACAGGTCAGCGACCGGGAGGTTGAAGGGGGCCTGCACGTCCTCCGCGAGCACGCAGCTCACCGCGTCGGCGAGCTTGACGTCGAGCGGGGGCACCGCGTGAGCGACGGCCTGGCAGTCCTGGTAGAAGTCGGCAACGCTTCGCATGGTTCTCAGTCCTCGAGCTTGGAGCGCAGGAACTCCCTGAGTTCCCCTCCAAGCGTCGGGTCCTCAAGGGCGAGCGTGACGTTAGCTTCGAGGTAGCCGAGTTTGTCCCCGGTATCGAAGCGTCGCTCGTCGATGACTACACCGTACAGCCCTCCACCCTGTTCTTCGGGGAGGTCGATCATGCGCGCGTACCCATCTGTGAGCTGATACTCACCGCCGGCGCCCGGTTCGATGTTTTCGAGGGCCGTGAACACGGCCGGGTCCAGCAGGTAGCGGCCGACGACCGCGTACTCGGACTTGACTTCCTCGAGCGGGGGCTTCTCGGTGACGTCCGTGATGCGCATGAGCTGGCCTTCCTCCAGCTCGACGCCCTCGGGAATCGGCAGGACCTCAACGGCGGTCGAGGCGTAGGCCGTGGCTTGCTCGGGGGTGACCTTGAGCAGGGCGACAACGCTACCGCCGAGCGCCTCGCGGACCTGGATCATCTTGCGCAGCAGCTGCGATCCCGGCTCCATGAGGTCGTCGGGCAGCAGGACCGCGAAGGGGGCGTCGCCCACGTGGGACTTGGCCTGAAGGATCGCGTGGCCCAGGCCCAGGGGGTGGCCCTGGCGCACGGAGTGGACGCGCGCGTACTTCTTGTACTCGTTGACGTACTCGAGAGCCTTTTCCTTGCCGGCCTTCTCCAGGTCGGCCTCGAGGCCGGGCTCGGCGTCGAAGTAGTCTTCGATGGCCTGCTTACCCGCGCGGGTAACAAACAGGACATCCTTGATGCCAGCGTCGGTGGCCTCGCGAACGATGTACTCGATCGAGGGGCGGTCGACGACGGGGAGCATCTCCTTGGGGACCGACTTGGTGATGGGCAGGAAGCGGGTTCCACGACCGGCCGAGGGGACAACGGCGTGCACGACGGGCTGATTTTTATCTGACATACTGCAAGGGTAGCGAAGAAACCGCCCGAAAGGGAGACGATGGCCACAAAAACAACTCTCCGCGCGGAGATTCGCGCTCGCCGCAGGGCTCGCCGCGCTGCCGCCGCGACCGACACCATCACACCCCCCTCCAAAACTAACCAAGCGCACACCTTCGTACACCACCGCGCCGAGGCGGCAGGAATCGCCTCCCAGGTACGCGCCCTGGCCTCGTCAATGGGCGGAGTCACCCTGCCCGCGCTCTTCGTCTCCACTCCCCTAGAGCCAGATCTCTCCCTCACGCTGGACCTGTTCCCTCGCGCGCTCCTGCCCATCCTCCTCGACGAGGCCGGGGCAGCCCTGCCGGGACCGCGCTGGGGCTTGTGGGAGGCTGGGCAGGCGTTGGTGATGCCAGGGCGGCCTCCCGCTCAGCCGCCCGGTCCTGCGCTCGGCGCGGATACACTCAAGAAGGCGGATCTGATTCTTGTCCCGGCGCTGGCGGCAAGCCCGGACGGGACACGCATGGGCCAGGGCGGAGGGTGGTACGACCGCACGCTCCCCCACCGCACGCCTTCGACGCCGGTGGTCGCCGTCGTCTTTGACGACGAGGTGCTCGCGCCGGGAACGATCCCCCGTGAGGGCCACGACGTGCCGATCGACGCGATCATGACGCCCACGCGCACGATATGGGTCCAGGACCGCTAAGACAGCCCCTTACAACGACCGGCGATGTACTTGACACTCGTTTGTCACGCAGCTCTCAGAGATTACTTTTCGGCTCAATTTCAGCAATCTTTGACCAAATTACAGAAAGTGCGACGAACATTACTCCCTAAATACTATCTTTCAGACCAAAGTCCCCCTAATGTTCTCCGTGGTAACAGCGCGCCCGCGTGGCGTCAGGCCCCGGCGGCTCCGGCCCGCCACGCCGATCCTCTCGGCGATCCAGTCTTGTCGGCAAAGCCGACACCCTTCACGACAGGAGATCCCATGCTTAAGGGCTTCAAGGAATTCATCGCTCGCGGCAACGTCATCGAGCTGGCCGTCGGTGTCATCATCGGTGGTGCCTTCAAGAACATCGTCGACGCCCTCGTTAACGGCGTTATCAACCCTCTCATCGCTGCCGCCGTCGGCAAGCCGGACTTCTCGAAGGCCTTCATCGTCACGTTCCATGGCACCGACATTACGTTCGGTGTTCTGCTGACCGCTGTCATCAACTTCCTGATCATGGCATTCGCGCTCTACTTCTTCCTCGTGCTGCCCATGAACTACCTGGCCAAGCGCATGAAGAAGTCCGAGGATGCGGCCCCCAAGGAGGTCTCCGACGAGGTCAAGCTCCTCACCGAGATCCGCGACGCTCTCGCCAGGGGCGACCGCGCCTGATCCTTGCCCCCTCTGGGGATAGCGGCGGGGCCGATACACATCGGCCCCGCCGCTTTTTTGTATCCACACGCCGACGTGTCGTACCCTCAACGCTGCAATGCGCCTCAGCACGCCTCAACGCAGCACACTGCCGCGCCGCAGCGCTGCGATGCGCCGCTGCACACAGCCGCACCCCCAAATCTCGCACGTAATTTGGGTACCCTTACTTTTCTGAGCACCCCAACAAACCGCATGATTCCAACGATGCGACTTCAAAATTTGAAATAGTCCGGGGGGAATTACGTGCGACATTGTTGGGGAACCATGCCTGAAGCGGCGTGACACGACACGTCATGGCGCAACGGAGCGTCGAGCACATTGCACACACGAAGGCGACAGAGG
The DNA here is from genome assembly GCF_041432775.1 of Pauljensenia sp. 20925_1_34. NCBI lineage: Bacteria > Bacillati > Actinomycetota > Actinomycetes > Actinomycetales > Actinomycetaceae > Pauljensenia > Pauljensenia sp. 20925_1_34. The sequence goes on from NZ_JAPWAG010000016.1 coordinate 6,254, forward strand.
CCCCGCACCCGACAACTGGTCGCGCACACTCGTCGATCCGCAGCCGGGTCCCACAGGCGGGAACGCTAACCCGTCGATCCGCAGCTGGGCCCCACACGTGGGAACGCTAACCCGTCAATGCGCAGCTGGGCCCTATAGGTGGAGCATGGGCAACCTCGCCCATGCTCCACCTCAAGGGTTAACGTGCGCATCCAAGGGCGCGGGGCACCACCCATCGGGCCCATCAAGCCTCTCGCCTTGCTCAAAGCGCAGTCCACTTCGCCCAAATCGCGCCATTTTCGGCAATATTCACTGAAATGGACTGCGGTTTGGGACAAACCCCGATCACTGCACCGCACCGACACGCAGCCGGGCCCCACAGGTGGGAACGCTAACCCGTCGATGCGCAGCCGGGCCCGCAGGTGACCAGAAACAGGGCACCGGACAGAACTCGGCCTTAGGCTCGCGCCTGGGCGTGCGGGGGCACGTTGTCGAGCAGGCGCGCGTCGTTGGCTCCGTCGCCCCGCTCGGGGGCGTCGGCCATGGAGCCGGGGCGCGTGTCCTCGGGCCGTACGCGATCTTCCCAGGAGGGCGGCAGGCCCTCGGCAATGAGACGGCGGTCCACGTCGGACACGAAGCGCGCGACGCGGCGGCGCTTGCGCGGAGCGGGCTCACTCATCGCCGTAGCCCTCGTCGTCCGCGTCGGCGGCGTTGGACGCGGGCTTGGTACGGCGCACGACGTTGCCCAGGACAGCATCGGACTGGAAGCCGCGTCGCGTGATGCCCAGGGCCTCGCGCAGCTCTTCGGCGGTCTCCAGGTCGGTGCGCTCCACGCCGTCAGAACGCACCCAGGTGGCCATCTCGTCGAGCTGATCGTCGGAGTAGGCAGCCAGGGGCAGGCCCTTGGCGATCGCGGGTCGGGGCCCACGGTGCTCCTCGGAGGCGCGTTCCTTGCGCTTGATCTCCAGGAGCATGCCGGTGGTGTCCTCGTCGGCCTTCTTGCGGCGCTTGGATTCCTCGTCGAGGCCGTCGTCCAACATGGGCGGGCGCGGCTTGGCGGCGGGGGCCTCGTCAGGATCGTTCGCCGAGGCCGGGGCGTGGTCCTCGGAATCGGCGCGCTTCTCGGGATCGACCGGGTCGGCACGTTCCTCAGATTCGGTGTTGTCGTCAGCCTCGTCGGAGGCGGTCGGAGCTTCGGCAGGGGCCTCGTCCGCGTCGTCGTCGCTCACGCGCTCGGGTACGGCGACGGCGGGGACATCGGCGTGAACCTGCAGCTCGTCGAGGGCGTCCAAGACTGCGTCGACGATCGCGGAGCATTCCTTTTCCGGGTCGATGAACAGGGCCATGGACAGGGCGGTGTAGACGTGCCAGCCCTGGGCTTCGAGCCAGCGGGGTCGGGCGCGGTCGCGCACGCGCTGGCTGGGTTCGGCCAGGTATTCCTCGTCGTCGGTGAGGACCGCGAGGAGAAGGCGTCCGGGTGAGGCCGGGTGTCCGATGGCCAAGGGGACGCGCATGCCGCCGGGGATGCCGACGTTGGCGACGACCTCGAGGCCTCGGGAGTACAGGTGGTCGGCGAGGTCGACGAGCAGGCGGTCGGGTTCCCCGGCCAGGACCGGCCAGGCGTCCATGCCTTCGCCCGCGTGCCCTTCGGCGATTTCGAGGAGGTCCATGAGCATCCGCGAGCCTGCGTGGTGCAGTCGGTCGCGGTCGATGTCTTCGCTGTGCAGCGAGGACACGAGCGTGAGGTCGCCGCGCACGACGCGCAGCACCTCGGCCAGGGCGTCGGCTCCCTCCTCGGTGGACAGGATGCCGAAGTCGTGGATGACGCGTCCGTGGGGGGTCTTCGCGAAGCCGACGGAAAGGATCAGGGACTCGCGCGTGAGTCCGAGCGCCTCGGTGGGGCCGACAACGACGAAGGGTTCGGGGGTAGCGGGGTCGAAGAACGAGGCCAGGCCGGGCTCGTCGGAGCGCACGGCGTGCAGCGCTTCCTTGATGCGCCGCGCGTGACGGTCGGACATGGCGACGACGGCCAGGGAGCGCTCCGGGGATTCCACGGCGTGCTCGATGACGGCGTCGACGACGGCGCGCACTTCGGCCGTGGTCGATTCGATGGCGTGGGCACCGGGGGCGGGCATGCCGGTGGCCTCGACCCAGCGGGCGGACACGGGCGCGTTGGCGGCCGTCCACGGCACGGGGATGCCCGCGTGCTCGTAGCCGTAGCGGGCGAGCAGCAGCGCGACCTGGTCGTTGAGGCGGCGCGGGCCGGGCTCGACGCGCAGGGTCGGCAGGACGGAGGCCAGGGTGCGTGTCGCGCCGTGCTCAGAGGCGACCGCGAGGTCGTCGATGACGACCAGCTGGTGGCCGCGCGCGATGATGGGGGCCAGCTCCGCCAGGGGAAGCCCGTCGGCGCCGTCCAGTACGACCATGTCGAGGGTGCGGCCGGTAGGCGCCAGCATCGGCACCATCGCGGGGACCGTCATGAGGACGGGCAGCAGGTGGCGTACGAGCGGGTAGGCGATAAGTAGCTCGAGGTCGGAGGGCGCAGCCCCGTCCTCGAGGAGTTCGCGCAGCTCCTCGTACTGGCTGGGGCGAGCGGCCAGGGCGTTCGTGCGAATGCGGCGCACGCCCGTGATGGCCTGCGGGATGAGCGAGGCCACCTGGGCCTCGTCGAGGTCGCGTCCTTCGCGGGTCAGTTCCTCGAGGGAGGCGGGGTCGATGCCGCCGAGCGCGGGCTGGGCCGCGAGCATGGCGCGCAGCAGGGAGGCCCACCAGGCCAGGTCGAGCTCGGTGTCGATCTGGTTGTCGGCCACGGCGCGGTCGGCCAGGTCCTGGGCCAGCTTGTCGAGGCCGTGGACGGCCAGGCGCGAGCGCATCTCGAGGCGCGCGGGGATGTCGCGGGCGGCGGAGGTGTCGCCCGCCCACTTCTCGATGAGGGCCGACAGGCGCTGCAGGTGGGTGGCGACCAGGTCGGGTTCCTCGGCCACGAACACGGGGGCGATGGCGTCGAGGTCGTCGCGCACGGCGTCGGTCAGGGCCGAGATTTCTCCGATCTTGGCGGGCAGGATCGGCCAGGAGTCGTCGCCGCACACGGCGCACCAGGCGTCGCGGCGCTCCTGAACGCGGATGAGGGCGCGGTGCAGGTCGGGCACATGCACGCCGGGGCGCACGAGGTCCTGGGCCTGCTTGACCAGGCGCGTACGCTCGGCGCGGCTCATGGTGATGTCGTGGTCCTTGCGCCACTGCTTGGGGGCGGTTGCGATGACCATGTCGGCGGCGCTGCGCTCGAAGACGCGGGGCTTGAAGACGTCGAGGACGTCGGCGATGCCGTCGAACATGGCGAGCTGGCGGTCCCACTGGGCCAGCGTCGCGGCGGGCTTGATCCCGGCCTCGCCGGCGATGGCGGAGATGTGGACGCGCAGCTCAGGCAGGGCCTGAGCCAGCCGGTTGACGCGCACGAGAGCGTCGGAGGCCTGCTCGTCTGAGGTCAGGATCGCCGAGGACCAGGCGGAGGATGCGCCTGCGCTCAGGCGGCCGGAGTCGAGGGCTTCGCGCAGGAGAGCACGGGCGCTCTCGCCCTGGTCCGTGGCGATGTCGAAGAGGGCCTGCTCAGACAGGCGCACGCGCGTCGTTGGCGCGTCGTCACCGCTGGTGAGGTCTGTCAGAGCACGCAGCGCGTCGGCCGCGCACACGCCGAAGCGGCCGTAGGGCTCGTGCAGGGCGCGGGCGTAGGAGTCCAGGGAGGAGCGCACATGGCGCAGCCTCTGACGCATCGCGTCGACGGCCTCCTGGTCGACGACGGGCGCCATGTCGTCGATCGCTTCCTTGACGCGAGCGGCCAGGGAGCGCCTCGCGTCGGAGTATCCGTCAATGTTGGCGACGACGTCGGACAGGCCCAGGTCCGCCAGGCGCGAGTAGGCGGCGATCGAGCGCGAGGGCGCGGTGGACACATGCAGGACGGAACGCCCGGTCGCGGCGGCGTCCGCGAGGATCGCGGCCACGATGGAGGCGTCGTCGCTGTGGGCGGGAACGTCGATGAGGACGGAGCGCCCCTCGGAGGCGGCTTCGACGGCATCCTGCTGGACGGGGATTAGGTCGCCGACGCCCTTCTCGGCCCAGGGGTCACGGTCGCCGGGGTTGCGCGTCAGGGGATCGCCTGTCAGGTCGCGCAGCGCGTCCTGGTCCCCGGCGAGCGCGCGGATGACCGTGGAGTCAGCCAGGGCCTCGATGTCGGAGTCGAGGCTGGCGGACAGGGGGCCCGCGGGGTGGCTGAAGAGGCCGACGACCAGCTCGTCGCGCAGTTCGAAGCGCGCCAGGACGCCGCAGGCCTGGCGCAGGGCGCTCATGGCCTGGGAGGAGGAGAATCCATGGTGTCCGGTGGCCTGGGCGAGAATGTCGCGCCCGTCGATGTCGACGCCGGCGCCGCGCAGGGCGTTTTCGAGCTCGGGGGCCAGCAGCGCGCCGTGTCCGACGGCGATGAGCACGTCGTCGTCGCGCCGCACGAGGCGCACGGGGCGCAGGAGGGCGGGGGCGGTGATGATCTCGGTCCCGTGTCGCCACGACGCGGTTCCAATGGCCAGGTGGATGGGCCCTGTGCCGTGCGCGGCGGAGCGCTCCTCGGAGCGGGCGATGATCGCTCGGGCCCGGCCGAGCGCGCGTCCTAGGGCGATGGGTTCGCGGATGAGCAGGCTGAGGCGCACCGGGTGTTCGGTGAAGAGCTGGGCCAGGCCGCCGGGGTGGGCCTCGGTCAGCGACAGCGTCGGCAGGTTCTTGCTGTCGGCGGCGATGGTCTCCTCGAGTCGTGTGCGCCACGCGGTGCGCGCCTGACCGACAAGGGTGGTCGGGTGCGTCGACGTGGACGAGGCCTCGGTGACCTCGGGCTCTGGAGCGGAACGGCGCGAAAAGATACTAGGAACCACGTTTCCACCCTACGGCAGTAGCCCCTTATTGTGTGACGCGGCGCGCCCGGATGAGGTCGACCAGGGAAATGGTCACAACAGCTCCGATGATGAGGGCCATGCCGACGATGTCGGCACCCGTGTAGGAGCTTCCCATGATGAGGGCGGAAAAGCCGGTGGCAGCGATGGGTTCGACGCATCCCACGAGCGACGCGCGCACGGGTCCGATGCGGTCCACGCCCCACAGGTAGGCGGTGAAGGCGACAGCGGTGCCCAGCACGACCGTGATTGTCATGGCGAGTACAACGTCGGGCGTCCACGTGATCGAGTAACGCCAGACTCGCCCGACGAGGCCCACCCCGGCTCCGGCGATGATCAGGCCGTAGCCGACGACGAGCTCGGCGCCGTAGGCTGCGATGAGGCGCGCCGGTAGGAGCGTGTAGGTCGCGAGCGTGAGGGCGGCGACGGCTCCCCAGGCGAGCGTGACGGGCGTGAGAGCGAGGGTATCCAGTGACCCGTGCGTGGAGAGCAGAAAAGTGCCGGACAGGGCCAGGACGATGGCGACGACCTCGGCGGCGCGCGGCCAGCGGCGGTGGCTCAGGCACACCCAGACGACGATGAGAATGAGGCCGAGGTATTGGAGGACGGTGCCCGTCCCGGCGTTCGATGCGCGGATGACCTCCATGTAGCTAATTTGACAGGCGGCGAGGCCGAAGAGCGCGTAGACGACGAGGGTGCGCCAGTTGCGCGCGCTCGTGACGAGCTCACGATGGGCGGGGGTGATCCCACGCGAGCGAGCCAGGGCGGAGGCGATGGTGAGCACACCGGCAGTGAACATGCGACAGAAGCTAATGAGGGTGAGCTCAATGCCGTGGCCGGTCATCAGATAGTCGGCGGACACACCGGAGGCGCCCCAGCAGAGGGCGGCCACAATGGTCACAATGTACCCGACGGCATTGCGCATGAAAACCCCTCAACAGTGCCCCCGAGACGATTCGAACGTCCGACACCCGCTTTAGGAGAGCGGTGCTCTATCCCCTGAGCTACGAGGGCGTGACAAGTTGTCCGCGCCCACTGTAGCAAAGTGGGCGCGCCGTCGCCGCCTCATCCACCCCGGGAGGCGCGTCCTCGCGCGGGACATTGCGCACATAGACGAGGCCGGGGTCCCTTCGCAGGGACGCCCCGGCCTCGTCAGTGGCACCTTAGCGGCGTTCCCACTCCGTGTGGACGGCGGTCGCTCCCTCGCCCAGGTGGGCGGAGGGCACGACCATGACGGGGCAGGTGGAGTGGTGGAGCACGGTCTGCGAGGTCGATCCGAGGAGGACCCCGGCCAGGCCGCCGCGCCCGCGCGTGCCGACGACGACCAGGTCGACGGCGGTGGAGAACTCGATGAGCAGCGACGCCGCGGAGCCGTCAAGAGCGTGACGTGAGACGTGCATGTCGTCGCCGTCAAGGACAGCGTCAATGGCGGCGTCCATGCCTTCGCGGACCTGGGCGAGCAGCGCCGAGTGGTCAACGCCCGTCGGGGTCCACGCCATGACGGAGGGGCCAGCGGCGATCGGCACGGCCGAGACGGCGGTCACGCGAGCGTTCCACACGCGGGCCTCGTCGATCGCGCGCTTGAGGGCGCACGAGGGCTGGTCCGTGCCGTCGATGCCCACGACGATGCGATCGACGGGCGTGAACTTCTTGCCCGAGGTGTGGCGCGGAACCACGACGACGGGGCACTTGGCGTGCGCGGGCAGGGCCGAGGAGACGGTGCCAAGGAGACGATCGGCGAAGCCTCCCCCACCGCGCGAACCGACGACGATCATGTCGACCTCGGCGGAGAAGTCGATGAGGACGCCCGCCGGGTCGCCCGGCTCCGTCGAGCCGGACACGTGCGCGGCGCCGCGCTCACGGGCCAGCGCCTTGGCTTCCTCGACGACCTGTTCGGCACCGGCCTTGAGGGCCTCGTCGTCAAGAACGGCGTACCCGCCGTCGAGGGCGGCGGCAGAGTAGGAGGCCAGCGCGTAGGTGCACAGGCAATGGATGCGCGCTCCGGTGCGCGCGCCGCGATCAGCGGCCCATGTGACGGCGGCAAGGCTCTCCTTCGAGCCATCGACACCGACCAGAATGACTTCGGTAGAACTCATCATGTCCTCCTCGTGGTGGCAGTCACTTATATTGTGCCGTATTTTGACGCTGCGCGAAAGCCCAAGAGGCCGCAGACAAGACAATCGCCGCAGCCCGAGGGCTGCGGCGATTGTAAAGAGTTAACGCTGCTCAGTAGCGCACGTAGGTGGCGCCACCGCGCACCGGCGAGATCTGAGACAGGCGGCCGGGGACCGTCGCCTCAACCATCTGGCCGTTGCCGATGTAGATGGCGACGTGACCGGGGTAGGACACGATGTCGCCGGGCTGCGGGTCGGACACGATGGTGCCGCCAGCGGTCTGAGCGGAGGAGGAGTGGGGCAGGTTGATGCCAGCGGCCGCGTAGGCGTACTTGACCAGACCCGAGCAGTCCAGGCCAGCGAGGGTCTCGCCACCGTAGACGTAGGGGATGCCGGTCAGGCCCAGGGCGACGGACACGATGTCGGAGCCAGCGGCGTTCACGGCGGCCTGGCGGGCGGAGGTGTCGGTCGAGGTGGCCTCGCCGCGGGTCTCCGAGCGCGAGGCGGCGCCTTCGGAGTTGTCGTTGGCGGCGGCGGGGGCCGCAGCGGCGGGCGCCGGCTCCGGCTCGGGGGCCGGGGGCGCCTCGGCGGTGACGGACGCGACGACGTCATCCTCGGCGGTCCACGCGATATCGGGAACCTCAACCGTGGTGACATCATCGACCGCAATGGTCGTGGTGTTCAGGTCCGCGCTCTGCGGCTCGGACTGGGGGGTGGCCGGGGCGGCGTTAGCGACACCGGCGGCAATCGCGGTCAGCGCAACACCGGCTGCCGACGCGAAGGCGATCGGGCGAGCGGCGTTCGTGGGGGCCACGCCCTCGACCACAGCGGCGGTCATGGGGCGGCGTGCCAGGCGGTGACGCGGAGCAGGCTTAGAAGTCTTCACTCGTTTTCTCCCTGTTTCCCTGCGAGGTTAGCTGTCGGGTTCGGGCGGGAGGCCCGGCTCGGCGTGCGAGCTTCACCCCAAGGCTACGAGGAGCCGGAAATGGGTTCCCCGCGTGAGACGCTGTTTCCACACCATCCGTTGTCTCACTTCGGGTGCCGGATGGGCGGTTGGTCTGATGACCGGTACTCACTATAGCCTGCACAGCTGGTCAATGTCACGTTCCGGTAACACGTCAACACCCCTCAATACCCCACCGTTATCATTTCGTGACATTTGAGCCCTGCGATTTCGGGGAAAACTGGGCCTATCACTAACTCGTCACACTTATTCCATAATCCGAGATAGGCTCGTTTCCGTGCAAAACGAAGGCCGAGACCCGAATGGGCCCCGGCCTCGTCACACTCGCGCCTACTCGCCGCGCACGAACAGGTGAGCGGCCAGTGGCATCGCGATGGTCAGGTAACCGCGAACCTCCCCGGCCTCGTCGAGCGCGGAGACGCGCACGACGTCGCCGTGCGCCGACAAGCCCACGCGCGCGCCCGGACGCAGGCCCAGCTCGTCGAAGGCGGCCAGCAACTCAGGGGCAGCCTGGATGGGTTCGCCGATGCGCGCCAGGGTCAGCGCGCCCGACTCAAGCGAGCGCACCGCCAGCTCCGCGGAGTGCAGGCGCTCAGCACCGCTCACGCCCGGCAGGGGGTTGCCGTAGGGATCGAGCGTGGGATCGTGAAGCAGCTCCGCCAGGCGCGCCTCAACAGCGTCGCTCATCACGTGCTCCCATCGGCAGGCCTCGTCGTGGACCTGTGCCCACTCCAGCCCGATGACGTCGAGCAGCAGGCGCTCGGCCAGGCGATGCTTGCGCAGCACCTCGGTCGCATGCGCGCGCCCCTCCTCGGTCAGCTCCAGACGCCGGTCCCCCATCACGTGCAGCAGCCCATCGCGCTCCATGCGCGCGACCGTCTGCGACACCGTCGGCCCGGAATGTCCCAGGCGATCCACAATGCGGGCGCGCAGGGGCGTCACCCCGTCTTCCTCGAGCTCAAGAATGGTCTTGAGATACATCTCGGTGGTGTCAATCAGGTCTGCCACGTCGTCCTCCTTCAAGGGGCACCTACGAACACCAGGATAGGGTGACCTTCCTTTTCTTGGATGGAATCGACACACTCATGCGAAAAAGTGCGCGTCGTGACGTGCGCTTTTTCACCCTAATTCGATCAATGGGCATGATGGAAATAGATCCGCGCGCAGGGTTAGGCTGTGGACATGGTGGCTTTCCCCGACATTGACCCGGTCCTCCTGCCCGCCGACGGCCGCTTCGGCTGCGGCCCTTCCGTGGTGCGCATCGACCAGCTCGAAGCCCTCTTCACTCCCCTCCTCATGGGTACCTCCCACCGCGCGGCCCCCGTGCGCAGCGTCGTCGCCTCCCTCAAGGAGGGTCTGCGCACGCTCCTGAACATTCCCGACGGCTACGAGGTCGTCCTGGGCAACGGCGGCGCCTCCGCGTTTTGGGACGCGGCCTGCGCGTGCCTCATCTCCTCGCGCGCGGCCTTCGGCTCCTGGGGCGCTTTCGGAGCGAAGTTCGCCACCTCAGCCGAGCGCGCACCACACCTGGCCGCTCCCCTCATCGACGAGGCCGTGGCGGGTTCCCTGGTCACGCTAGCACCGCGCTCGGCCGCCGAGGGCGTCGACGCGTACGCCTACCCGCACAACGAAACCTCGACGGGCGTCACCTCCCCCGTCTACCGTGTGGATGCGCCCGGCGCGCTGACCCTCGTGGATGCCACCTCCATCGCGGGTGCCGCGCCCGTGGACCTCACCCAGGTCGACGCCTACTACTTCTCGCTGCAAAAGGCCATCGGTTCGGACGGCGGCCTGTGGGTGGCCATCCTCTCCCCCGCCGCCATCGAGCGCGCCCACGCTATCGAGGCCGCCCCGGGCGGACGCTGGATCCCCCAGTTCCTCTCCCTATCCGCCGCGATCGACAACTCGCGCAAGGACCAGACGCTCAACACCCCGGCCCTGGCGACCATCATCATGGCGCAGCGCCAGGTCGCGTGGCTCAACGAGCTCGGCGGAATGGAGGCCGTGAGCGCCCACTGCGCCCAGGCCTCGTCCCTCGTCTACGACTGGGCGATCGCACACCCGGCGCTCTACCCGTTCGTGGCCGAGGAGGCGTGGCGCTCGCCCGTCACGGCGACGATCGAGATCAACGCCGACGTCAAGGCCTCCGACCTGGCCGCGCACCTGCGTGCCCACGGCATCGTGGACATCGGCGCCTACCGCGGCGTGGGTGCCAACCAGCTGCGCATCGGCACCTGGCCCAGCGTGCAGATCGGCGACGTCGAGGCGCTCCTGGAGTGCATCGACTACTGCCTGGAGCGGGTCCTCTAAGCGCCTCGCGCCGCCGCGCGGTCCCCGGCTCTCAGCTCGGGTCGACCGAGCGGCGCGGTGCGTCCACAGAGGAACCACCCTCCACGCCCACCCACGGGAAAGAGGGACGTACCACGACGCGCCCCTTCCAGTGGATCATTGCCCACGCACCGCAGATGAGCGCGATACCCAGGGAGGCGATCCCGCCCACCAGGATCGCCCAGCGGGCCCCGAAAACCGCGCCCACACGGCCAATAATCGGCGATCCAATCGGCGTCGCACCCAGGTACACAAGCGAGTACATCGCCATGACACGCCCACGCATCTCCTGATCCGTACGCGTCTGCATGAGGGCGTTTGCACTCGTGTTCATCGTGAGCATCCCAAAACCCGTCGGGATTGACAGGAGAGCGAACCACCAGTAAGTGGGGGCCAGACCCAGCAGGATCTCGGCGCACCCGTAGAAGGCGGCACCCAGGATAATCGTGCGCAGACGAGGGATGCGGCGTGCAGCACCCGTCGCCCCCAGAATCGAGCCGAAAGCCATGAATGAGGAGAGTATCCCGAAGGAGCCGGCCGTCTTGCCAAACACGGTGGTCGCCATGAGCGCGCTGGTCATCTGGAAGTTCATGCCCAGGGCGCTCACGATGGCAATCAGCACGAGGATGATGAGGATGTCCGTACGCTGGCGTACGTAGGCTACGGCTTCGCGCAGCTGGCCACGAGCGCGCGGCACGAGCGTGCGCGGGTAGAGGCGGTCGCCGCGCATGAGCATCAGCGCGATGACGGGGGCGGCGAACATACCGGCGTCAATAAGGAAGACGGGACCCACCCCCCACCAGTCGATGAACAAGCCCGCGGAGGCCGGGCCAATGAGACGCGCCGCGTGGAACGCCGTGGCGTTCAGGGCGACAGCGTTCGCCATTTTGTCAAGCGGTACGAGTTCGCCGACGAAGGCCTGACGCGCGGGGGTATCCATTGCGGAGATAGTTCCCGAGACAAACGCCAGAACATACTGATGCCACAGCTGCCCCGTTCCTGTCAGGACGACGAGACCCATGATGAGAGAGACAACGCCGATGCCAGTCTGCGTGCACTGCAGGAGACGCCGCCCCGGGATACGGTCCGCGAGCACGCCCGCCCACGCGGAGAACAGGATGATCGGCAGGAACTGCAAGGCGGTGACGATGCCGACCTGCGAGGAATCGTGGTCGGTGAGGACCGTGAGCACGTACCAGTCTTGAGCCACGCGCTGTAGCCATGTGCCCGTCGATGCAATCAACGTTGCGGCGAACCAGTACCGATAGTTGACGTAGCGCAACGATGCAAACGTAGCCGACATGTCTTTCCTCCTCATCCTGTGCCCCTCCACGAACGAGGCCTGGGCGAAGCGCGCGATCCTCGTTCGTACGCGTTCTTTCAGAATACGACTGCCCCGCCGCAGCGACGCTGCGACGGGGCGACAAGTACGCGATAGGTGAGCAATCAGGCGGCGCCGAGGAGGCGCTGGATCGGACCCATCAGGAAGTAGATGACGAACAGGCCGGAGACCAGCCACATGAGCGGGTGGACCTTGCGGGCCTTGCCCACGACGAGCTGGATGACCGTGTAGGTCACGAAGCCTACGCCGATGCCGACGGACACGGAGTAGCCGAAGGGCATGAAGGCCACCGTCATGAAGGCCGGGATCGCGACCTCGGGGTCCTTCCAGTCGATCTCGAGGACCTGGGTCATCATGAGGTAGCCGACGAACACGAGGGCCGTGGAGGCGGACTCGGTCGGGACGAGCTCGACGAGGGGGGCCAGGAAGGTCGAGAGAAGGAAGAGCACGCCGGTGACCACGGAGGCCAGGCCGGTGCGAGCGCCCTCGGCGACGCCCGACGCAGACTCGACGTAGGAGGTGTTCGAGGAGACGCCGCCCACGCCGCCGGCCACGGCGGCCAGCGAGTCGATGATCAGGATCTGACGGGTCTTGGGCGGGTTGCCGTCCTTGTCGAGGAGGTCGCCCTCGGCCCCCACGGCCACCATGGTGCCCATCGTGTCGAAGAAGTCGGCGAGCATGAGGGAGAAGACCAGGAGGATGATGGAGACGACGCCGAGCTTGCCGAAGCCGCCAAAGAGGTCGACTTTGCCGAGCGTGTTGAAGATCGGAACCGCGATCGGGGAGCCCGTGAGCTCGGGGACGGTCTTACCCCAGCCGGTCGGGTTCGTCTCGGAGATGAGCTTGATGCCGGCGAAGAACTGGACGATGACCGCCATCACGGTGGAGGCGACGATCGAGATCAGCACCGCGCCCTTCACGCCTCGCACGTGGAGGATGATCATGAGGAACAGGCCGAACACGAAGACGAGGGCCGGCCACCCGTCGAGCGACCCCGAAATACCAAACTGGACGGGGGTCGCGCCCGTACGCACGATGCCCGCGTTGACCAAGCCGATGAGGGACACGAACAGGCCCAGGCCCACCGTGATGGCGGTCTTGAGGGCCGGTGGAACGGCGCGGAAGACAGCCTCACGGAAGCCGGTCAGAACCAGCAGGAAGATGAGGATACCTTCCCAGGCGATGACGCCCATGGCCTCGCCGTAGCTCAGGCCCGCGCCGCGCACCAGGGTGAAGGCGACGACGGCGTTGAGACCGAGGCCGGCGGCGAGCGCGAGGGGGTAGTTGGCGACGACGCCCATGAGGATCGTCATGATGCCCGCGACAAGCGCGGTGCCGGCGGCGATGCCCTCGTTCGTGATCGGACCGTCTTCGGGGACGGCACCGCCAAGAATCAACGGGTTGACGACCAGGATGTAGGCCATCGCGAAGAAGGTGACAATTCCACCGCGGATTTCGCGACCGATGGTCGAACCGCGCTTGGAAATCTGGAAGAACGAATCGAGTGACTGTGTGAAGCCGCCGCGGGACGGGGCGGTCTTTTCTTGGGTATTCACTGGTTAATCGTGCCTGGTCGCGCCCGGCGACGCAAACATACCCGCCGTGTTCCCACTTGTTGAGAAAGTACCCGGGAGTCGCCTCCCGGGTACTTCCTGTCAGTTCGTGTGCCGAGGCCTCAGTCGGCTTGACGCTGCCCGCTCTCCTCAGGGGTGTCCTCGGAGTGGTGCGCACCCTGCGCCTGCTCTGCCACGGCCTCGTCGGAAGGGGACTCCTTGACAGGGTGCGGCATCGGCTCGGCGTCCAGCGCGCCCTCATTCACGCGGGAAGGACGAACCGGCCAGGCCGTCCCATTCTTGGGCACGTCCGTCTCCGAATGGGAGCCGCACGTGTGATCCAGCGACACGACGGCACCGTCATCGGTCGCCCACTCGTTCGCGCACACGCCGAACATCTGGCGCATGCCGCCGCTCATCTTCACGAGGAAACCGCAGGTCGAGCAGGTGTTGCGCGCACGACGCCCCGCCTTCGGGCCGCGCTCCGACTCATACCAGCGCTTCGCAGCCTGGCTGCGCCCCTCCTCGGATAGGACGCGCGGGCGCCCCATGCCGGGTTCGCGCACGACCGGCAGGTCCGGGTCCTCGCTGGTGTCCTCGAAGCTGTGCTCCAGGCGCTCGTCGTCAGCCACGTAGGGCAGAGTGTCCTCGCGCGAAATATCCGAAGGCCGCAGGCGCTCCTCCCACGGCACCCACTCGGGGGCCAAGAGCGCGCCCTCGCGCGGGGTCATGTCGACCTCGCACACGGTGGCGACGCGCCCGCGCGGCACGCGCGCCACTGTCACCGCCCAGCACCAGCCCACGTAGCCCGCATCCGTGGAGGCGAAGTAGTGCGTACCCAGGCGATCCGACACCATCTCGAAACCCACGTGCTCACCGACAGGGCGCGGGTGCGCCACGGCCTCGGCGCCCGCGCGTGCCACGTCGAGCGCGGCCTCCAGGACGGCGTCCTTTTTCACTGCCCGCGTGCGGGCCACAGTCTTAGGCATCAAATTCCTCTGCGACGGCGCGCAGCACCTTCGCGATCTTGGTCGCGTTGTCCGGGTAGGATCCGCGGCGCAGCGCGGCGCTCGAGGAGTCGAGGAGCTTGATAAGGTCCTCAACCACGGGCACCATCGCCTGCGGCTTGCGGCGCTTGGCACGGGCAACGGAAGCTGTCTCCTTCAGGAAACGCACGCTGAGCGCCTGCGGTCCCTTGCGTCCGTCGGCCACCGAATACTCCACGCGAGCACCCACCCTGGGACTGCGCGCATCGGCCGGCAGCGCGGACGAGTGGAGGAAGACATCCGCCCCGTCGTCTCCCGCGATGAAGCCGAAACCGCGATCAGCGTCGAAGAACCTCACTTTACCGGTGGGCATGGTCCCCTCCTTCTCTCAATAGTCTCTCAGCCCTATGGGCTCCCCCTATCATAGGGTGCTCTCCCGCCCGGCGTCGGAGCCTTACGACTGCCTGTAGCGAACAGCACCGCTGCCCCCTCTTTCGCGTACACTGACCCTCAGCAGCACCCACGTTTCGCATAGTGCGTCACATCGCTGACCAACGCGCGCGCCGTGGTGTACGTTAGCCTGTTCACCACAATGCAGGAGGACCCCGTGTCACGAATCCGCCGCTTCAGCGTCGCCGCTATGCTCACCTCGCTCCTGATTGCGCTCGGTGCCCCCGCGTTCGCCACCTCCCCCGTTACCACGACCGGCATCGTGACCGACCCGACGGGGTGGCTGACTGACTCCGACCGCACCACCATCGAGACCGCTGCGCGCACCGCCCGTTCCAAGGGCGTCTCCGTCGATGTTGTCATCGTTGACAACTTCTCGAACATGGACGCGGCTCAGTGGTGTGAACAGACCCTGAAGAACTCGGTTGCCTCCAACGGCACCATCATCTACTACATCGGCTACGAGACACGAAAGGACGGGTCGTGCGTCAAAGGCGGATCGATTTCATCGAGCGTGCGCGCCGAGGCCCGCGCCGTCGCCGAGGCGAAACTCTCCAGCAACCCCCTGACGCCCTCCGACGCCGCAGCAGGAGCCGTCGCCTTCATTGACCACGTCGCTTCCAACAAGAATTCGACGACAAGCTCGACGGGCTCACACTCCTCGAGTTCTTCTAGCTCTTTCAGCTTATTCGGCACCGGACGTTCCTTGCTCCCCTCGATCCTGGTTGGATTCTTGCTGATCTCATACTTTGTTCGACGCAACTCGCGCCGCTCCGTTCCCACCGCCGCACAGACTCCCACCCAGCCCAGCAAGGTACCCGTCGCGAACGCGGCAGAAATGGCCACGTTGGCCAACCGTCAGCTCCTGGCCGCCGACGAACAGGTGCGCAGCGCCTCCGACGAACTCGACTTCGCGCGCCTCCAATTCGGCATCGCGGCAACGGACGAGTTCTCCCGCACCCTCGAGGCCGCCAAGGCCGCCGTCTCGCGCGGCTTCGACAACCAACAGCGGATGGAGGACGCCCACAGCGACGCGGAGAAGGCGTCCCTGGCCTCGGCCATCATGCGTGACCTCGGGACGTACATGAACCCCCTTAGCGCCATGCAGGACTCCTTCGAGCACAAGCGCTCCGAGCAGGCCAGCCTCCCGCGCCGTATCAGCGAGGCCTCCGAGCGCCTCGCCGAGCAGCGCGGCGACCTGGAGCGGGCGTCCACCGAGCTGGTCTCGATCAGCGGCATCTACCCCGCCCAGATGCTCGCTTCCCTGCAGGACAACCCCGAGCAGGCCCTGGCGCTCCTGGCAACCGCTGAAACCGCTATCGCGACTGCGAAGCGGGAGGTGGACAGCGACCGCACCCTGGCGGAGAGTTCACTGGATACGGCTCATCGCGCGCTCATGATGGCCAAGCACCAGACCGACGCGATCTTCTCCGCCAAGTCCGACCTGGACGCGATCCGCGAACGTCTGAGCACCGCTATCGGCTCCATCTCGGCCGACATAACGGACGTGACGAGCCTGGGCGCCGAGCCCGCCGTCTTCGACCCGCTGGTTGCCGACGCGCGCACCGCCATCGCCGAGGCCCAGGCCGCCCTCATGAACACGGGCGACCCGCTGGCTGCCCTCGAACACCTGCGCGCCTCCGAGGCCATGCTCGATTCCGCCCTCGCCCCCCTGCGCACCCAGCGCGAAAACAACCAGAAGGCACGCGCGAGCGCACAGTCCCAGATCTCCCTGGCAGAAACCGCCATCGAGCGCGCCCAGCGATACGTGCAGGGCCGACGCGGCGCCATGGACCTGAGCGTGCGCTCCACGCTCCACTCCGCCGAGCAGTCCCTCAAGGCCGCGCGCGAGAGCCTGGACGCAGACCCCGCCAAGGCCTCGACCCTGGCATCCGACGCCCGCGCCAGCGCCGATCGCGTCCTGGCCACGCCCCTGAGCGAGGCCGGTGCCCCCTGGGACAGTGGCCAATCCTCGCGCTCCACCTCGACGATGTCCTCGGTTGGCTCCTCACTCGGCGAGGCGCTCCTGTGGTCGATCCTCATGTCCAACTCCGGCTCGTCCTCCCACCACAGGAACAGGTGGGACAACGACCACGACTCGTGGAGTTCGGGTTCGAGCTGGGGCGGCTCATCGGGCGGCGGGGGCGGGATCTCCTCCGACCAGGGCAACTTCTAGTTGGCCGAGCGAGTGGCGACCATGGCCTCGTCGACTCAGCGCGGGTCGCGTACACTTGCCATGGAGCCGGGCAGCGTGACACAAAATACAGCGCACTGTCGACAAATCCGAGCGTGACAGTGTATTTTAATCTGTTCACCATCAACCAGGAGGGCACCGTGACACGGATCCGACGCCTCAGCATCGCCGCTGCTGCGACAGTGGCGATGCTCCCGTGCGCCGCTCCCGCGTTCGCCGTCGAGCCCCTGAGCGCCGACGGGACCGCCACCGTCGCCACGGCCGTCGCATCCCAGGCCTTCGGCAACGCGGCCTCAGCAGCGCCCGCGGCAACCGCGACCGGATCCGCATCCACAAACCCGACCACCTCCCCCAGCACATCGTCCTCATCCTCGTCCAGCAGCTCGTCCTCCTCCGGTAGCGGATTCAAGTGGGCGATGTTCGGCCTGGCGGCCGGCGTCTTCGGCTTGATCTCCTCGATCATCAAGCGCAAGCAGGACCGGGAGGACGAGGACCGAGCCACCCGAGCCTCCCAGGAGAGGTGGCAGGCCGCCACGCAGGCGGCGCAGTACACCGTCGAAGAGGCCAACCGCCGGTTGCTTGAGGCCGACGAGGAGGTGCAACGCGCCGACAACGAGTGCACCTACGCGAGGGCCCAGTTCGGTATTTCGGCCACCGAGCAGTTCGAGCGCCTCGTGACAGACGCGAAGGAGGCCGTCACCCGCGGTTTCGCCACGCTCGGCCGCATCCACGCGACCAACAACCCGGAGGCCAAGACGGCGCTCGCTACCGAGATCGTCACCGCCCTGGAGACGACCCTCGTGCCCCTGCGCGACGCCCAGCGCACCTTCGGTGCCAAGCGATCCCAGCAGGCCGCGCTCCCCGAGCGCATCGCGCAGGCCCGCGAACGCCTCGTCGAAGAAGCGGCAGACGTGGAGCGCTCACGCGAGGAGCTGTCGAGCATCGCGAGCATCTACCCCGAAAAGACGCTCGCGTCCCTCCAACCCAACCCCGACAAGGCGGCCGCTCTCCTCGAGTCCGCCCGCACCGCCCTGGACGCCGCCGAGCTGGCCGCCGACACGGACGCCGCGCGAGCAGCCTCCTCCCTGGACACGGCAGAGCGCGCGCTCCTCATGGCTCGCCAGCTCACGGACGCCATCCTCACCGCCAAGTCCGACCTGGACGCGATCCGCGAGCGCCTGGGAGCCGCCATCGCGGCCGTCACCTCCGACCTGGCCGACGCCGAACGCCTCCAGACCGACCCCGACCTCTTCGCGCCGCTCATCGCCGACGCGCACGAGGCGATTACCGCGGCGCAGTCTGCCCTCATCACGCTCGACAGCCCGCTCGGTGCCCTCGAGCGCCTGCGCCGCGTCCAAGCCAGGCTGGACGCCACCCTCGACCCCCTGCGCCACACGGACAGGGCCACTCCCCATCCTCCCTCCCACACGGGAAGGGGATGAGCACGCCCCTGGCGCGCCAGTAAGGGCCACACCATTCACCCACCGACCTGCGGGGCCATGGCCTCGCGCTCAACCCGCGCACGAGCGCACACCACACAAAGGAGAACATCATGGCTGAGAAGCAGACGATCCTGGGCCGCATCACCCAGCTGGCCAAGGCAAACATCAACGCGCTCCTCGACAAGGCCGAGGACCCGCAGAAGATGATCGACCAGCTCATCCGCGACTACACCAACTCGATCATCGAGGCCGAGAACGCGATCGCTCAGACCCTGGGCAACCTGCGCATGGCTGAGAAGGACTACGAGGAGGATGTCAAGGCCGCGGCCGACTGGGGCCAGAAGGCTGCCGCCGCCTCCGCGAAGGCCGACTCCCTGCGCGCCGGCGGTGACGAGGCCGGGGCCACCAAGTGGGACGACCTGGCCAAGGTCGCCATCGGCAAGCAGATCCAGTTCGAGAACGAGATCAAGACCGAAGAGCCCGCCCTCGCGGCCCAGCGCGAGGTCGCCGAGCGCCTCAAGAAGGGCCTGGCCCAGATGAAGGACAAGCTGGCCGAGCTCAAGTCCCGCCGCGATCAGCTGGTCGCCCGCGAGAAGACCGCCAAGGCTCAGGCCCAGGTCACCGACGCTCTCAACTCCATCAACATCCTGGATCCCACGAGCGAGCTGGGCCGCTTCGAGGACCGCGTGCGCCGCCAGGAGGCCATGGCTCAGGGCAAGGCCGAGCTGGCCGCCTCCAGCCTGGACGCCCAGTTCGCGGAGCTCGAGACCGACTCCTCGCAGCTGGAGATCGAGGCTCGCCTCGCCGCGCTGAAGAACAAGCAGTGAGCGGCGCGGCCTTGGCCGCGTGACAGACACACAGGCCGGGCGGCCCCGCGAGGGGCCGCCCGGCCTTGCTGTGCCGTTGTGGTATCTGTGAGGGTGCCGCGCACCCGGCACCGGGTCCTGCTTACAGGAAGGCCATCGGGTCGAAGTCGTCGATGTCGATGATGTGGAGCCTGGGCAGGCGCACCTGGAAGGCGCGCACGTCGTACTCGAGGTCGATGATCTCCAGGCCTCGTTCCTCCAGGTCGTGGAGCTGGGAGGAGAGGAACTCCTTGAAGCACATGACCGCGACGCGCCGACCCTGGTCCAGCAAAGTCTCGATCTGGGGCAGGAAGTCGGCGTCATGGCTGGCCAGGATGACGTCACCCGAGTCCAGGGAGGCGATCGCATCCATCGTGCGCTGGAGGCCAACGTCCACGACCTTCATCTCGGAGGGGCCCGACAGGGGGATCACCTGGTAGTCCATGGCGGTCAGCGCCTGGACGAATCCCATCGGCAGGAAGCCGGAGGAGCCGTTCAGGAAGAACAGGCCCTTGGCGCGCTGGTGCCAGCGCCCGTGCGCGCACTCAAGCACGCGATCCCAGCGGGGGCGCTCCTCGGGGTTGGGGCGTCGATCCAGGACCGACAGTCCCAGCGTCGCGTCAATATTTTCGCCGTCAACGACGAGATAAGTCGTTTGTTTATTAGAGCTTTCCATGGGGTCAATTGTAGATGACGCGGCGAGCGCCACTGTCGGCCTTGGGTCCTAGGACAGTGCCGGGGGCGGGCTCGAGCGCCGGACGGCTCACACCCCGTCGATGAAGTACGGGGCTTCGATCGCTTCGTGGGCGAAGCGCTGCGCCTCCTCACCGGCTCCGAGTGCCGGCGGACCGTC
Source organism: Pauljensenia sp. 20925_1_34 (assembly GCF_041432775.1). NCBI lineage: Bacteria > Bacillati > Actinomycetota > Actinomycetes > Actinomycetales > Actinomycetaceae > Pauljensenia > Pauljensenia sp. 20925_1_34. The sequence goes on from NZ_JAPWAG010000016.1 coordinate 26,238, forward strand.
CAGGACAAGGGTCGCGAGGCCGTGAATGTAGGCCCACAGGGTAACCTCCGCGCGTGGGTCGTCGGTCCCGTATGCGAGCGCGGCCAGCGAGCGTAGTTGGGAGCGCGCAGCCAGGCTGGCCGCGTGAAGGCCCGGGTGTGCGCCCGCGTCGTACATGTCCGATCGGAACATGATTCGGAAGACCCCGGGGTTCGCCAGCGCGCAGGTGAGGTAGGCGTGTCCCGCGGCGCGCGTTGTGTCCTGCGGCGTACGCCCCTCGCTCGTCTCCCTCGCCTCACGCAGCGCCCGTTCGAGGGCGCGGTATCCCTCCTCGACGAGGGCGACGAGGATGGCCTCGCGCCCTCGGAAGTAGTGGTACGGGGCCTGGTGGGTGCAGCCCGCGCGTCGTGCGACCTCGCGCATGGACAGGGATGATGGCCCGCCCTCGTTGAGCAGATCGCGACTGATTGTGAGGATCGTCTCGCGCAGACCCTCGGGAGTCGTTGAGCGCGTCATGATCACAGTGTAGCCGAAACACCCCCGCGACTTGACAGCGTCTAGTTGGGCATGGTCCCATAAGTAGACACTGTCAAGTTTTGGGAGTTCTCATGTATGACGCCATCATCATCGGCTCCGGCATCGGCTCACTCACCACGGCCGGACTGCTCGCACGCACAGCCGGAGCGCGCGTCCTCGTCCTCGAACAACACACCACCCCCGGCGGCCTCACCCACTCGTTCCGTCGGATGGGCGCTTCCTGGGATGTCGGGCTGCACTACGTGGGAGACATGGAACCCGGATCACGCCCACGCCAGCTCTTCGACTACCTCACCGACGGCGCCCTCGCGTGGAACCGCATGCCAGCAGGCTACGACCGCTTCTACCTGCCCGGCCACGGCCTCGACGTCACAATTCCCGCCGGCGCCGACGAGTATCAACGCCTCCTCACCTCCCTGTTCCCCCACGAAAAGACAGCCATTCGCCGCTACTGCAGGGACGTGAAGCGCGCCTATTCCTGGATGTCACTGCACTACGCCCGCGAGATGGTGCCCCCGCGCGCCGCCCCCGCCGTCCGCCTCGCCCAACGCGCGCTCGCAGGCCACGCGCTCGAGCGGACGCAGCACTACATGGAACGCAGATTCCGCGACCCCGCGCTTCGCGCCCTCCTGACCACTCATTGGGGCGACTACGGCGTCGAACCCGCGCGCAGCGCCTTCGTCGCCCACGCCATGATCGTCGGACACTACATGAACGGCGCATGGTTTCCCCGCGGCGGAAGCTCACAGATCGCGCGCATGATCGAGAAGGGAATCACGAGCGCCGGCGGACGCATCCGCCTCGGGCAACACGTCGAAGAGATCCTCGTCGAGGACGGGGCCGCCGTCGGCGTGCGCGTCACCGACCACTCCGGTGCCGTGCCTCTCACCTACGAGGAGCGAGCGCCGATCATCATCTCCGGCATCGGCGCCCGCGAAACCTACCAGCGCCTGCTCCCCACAACCGGGCCAACCGGAGGGCTCACAGCGCGCGTGCGCGAACAGGTCACCGGCCTCGGCCACGGCGGCTCCGCCGTCACCGTCTACCTCACCCTCGACCACTACCCGGAGGGCGTGACCGGGGCGAACGTCTGGATCAACACGGACACGGGCCGCGCCGACCCGGCCCGTATGACCGCCGACCTCCTCGACGGGCACCCGCGCTCGGCGTTCATCTCCTTCCCGGGCATCAAGTCCGGGGAAGCGCACGCGACAGCGGAGATCATCTCGTTCGTCACGCCCGAGGCCTTCGAACGCTGGGAGGGAACGCAGCCGAAGCACCGAGGCCGGGACTACGAGGCCCTCACGTCATCCATGGCACGCGCACTCATCGACCTCGCCGAGAGCGCCGTGCCCGGCCTGACAGACGCCGTCCGATACGTCGAGGTGGGCACGCCGCTCACCGTCGAACACTACACGTCCCACGCCCGCGGCTGTTTCTACGGGCTACCCCTCACGCCCGAACGATTCCACGCAGACCTCGGCACGCCCTCGACCCCCATCACCAACCTCATCCTCACGGGACAAGACGCGGGAATGCCCGGAATCGTCGGGGCCGCCATGGCAGGACTCTCCGCCGCCTGCAAGGCCCTGGGACCCGCGGGATACCCGCGCATCAACCGGGCGCTGCGAACCGCACCCACCGGGGACCGTGCGCCGCACACCCCAACCCCGCAACCACGCGGCGACGCCGGGGCAGGCAGATACACGGCAACAGTGGAGCGCGCCAGCTGGATAACGCCCACCATCCGCGACATCACGCTCCAACTCCCCACGCGCGCGACATGGGAGCCGGGCCAGTACGCGCTCGTGCGGGTCGCCCCCTACCAGTGGCGCCCCTACTCCCTCGCAACACCCTCCGGGCGCTTCGTCAGGCTCCTCGTGGACACGCGCACGCGCGGACACGGCGCGGCGTGGGCCACCCACGCCACACCCGGGGACCAGGTCACCCTCGAACTCCCCTACGGACACTTCCTCCACGACGCGGCAACCGGCGACACCCACCCGGACGGCACTCCCCGCCGACGACGCATTTTCGTTGCCACTGGAACGGGTATCGCACCGTTCCTCGCGGAATTCGAGCAGGGTGTACGAGCAGATGACGTCCTCCTCCTCGGATTGGCCACCACGAGCGAGGACCCAACAACGCGTCTGGACACTCCCCTCCCGCGCGTCGTCCACTGCGTGAGCCGCGAGAATACACCCGGAACCTTCCACGGTCGCGTCACCCACTACCTGCGCGCCCACGGCATCGACACCCGCGCCGACTACTACGTGTGCGGCTCACCCCTCATGGTCGCCGACGTCACCCGCCTCATCCGCGACGCAGGCGGGCACGTCCACACCGAATCCTTCTAGCTCCTCACCACGCGCCGCACACGGCGAGGCCGGGACCGCTCGCGCAGCCCCGGCCTCGTCCCTCCGTCAGGAACGCGATCACTTCACGTCTTCGTCCACCCAGTCCAGGGTGCGGGTGACGGCCTTCTTCCACAGGCGGTAGGTGCGGTCGCGCTCGGCGGGCTCCATGGTGGGCGTCCAGCGCTTGCCTTCCTGCCAGTTGGCAACGACGTCGTCGGTGCTCTCCCAGTAGCCAACCGCCATGCCGGCAGCGTAAGCGGCACCCAGGGCGGTCGTCTCGATGACCTTCGGGCGAACGACGTCCACGCCGCACAGGTCGGCCTGGAACTGCATGACCAGGTCGTCGTGCGTCATGCCGCCGTCAACCTTGAGTTCCTTGAGCGGCACGCCGGAGTCGGCGTTCATCGCGTCGAGGACCTCGGCGCTCTGGAACGCGGTCGACTCCTCGACGGCGCGGGCGATGTGACCCTTGTTGACGTAGCGGGTCAGGCCCACGATCGCGCCGCGGGCGTCCGAACGCCAGTAGGGGGCGAACAGGCCGGAGAACGCGGGGACGAAGTAGACGCCACCGTTATCCTCGACCGTGCTGGCCAGCTCGCCAATGTCCGAGGACTTGACGATCATGCCCAGGTTGTCGCGCAGCCACTGGACCAGCGAACCGGCGACGGCAATCGAGCCCTCAAGGGCGTAGACGGCCGGCTGATCGCCGATCTTGTAGGCCACGGTGGTAAGCAGGCCGTTGTCGGAGAAGACGGGCTCGGTGCCGGTGTTCATGAGCATGAAGCAGCCGGTGCCGTAGGTGTTCTTCGCCATGCCCTTCTCGAAGCAGGCCTGGCCAAAGGTCGCGGCCTGCTGGTCGCCGAGGATGCCGGAGATCGGGGTGTCGATGAGCAGACCGTTCTTGCGTCCGTAGCCGTAGATCTCGGAGGAGGACTTGATCTCGGGGAGCATCGACATGGGGATGCCGAAGATCTCGCAGACGTCCTCACGCCACTGAAGGGTGCGGATATCCATGAGCATGGTGCGCGAGGCGTTGGTGACGTCCGTGCAGTGCACGCCACCGTTAATGCCGCCCGTCAGGTTCCACAGGACCCAGCAGTCGGTGTTGCCGAAGAGCAGGTCGCCGGCCTCGGCGCGCTCGCGAGCGCCCTCAACGTTGTCGAGGATCCACTTGATCTTGGAACCGGAAAAGTAGGGAGACAGGCCCAGGCCGCAGATCTGGCGGAAGCGGTCCGGGCCCTCGTCGCCCTCGAGTTCCTTGACGATGTCGGAGGTACGCATGTCCTGCCAGACGATCGCGTTGTAGACGGGCTCGCCGGTGTTCTTGTCCCACACGACGGTGGTCTCACGCTGGTTGGTGATACCGACGGCCGCGAGGTTGTGGCGGTTGATCTCCGCCTTCTGCAGGGCCTCGGCGACGACGGTGCGGGTGGTCTCCCAGATTTCGATGGGGTTGTGCTCCACCCAGCCCGGGTTCGGGAAGATCTGGGTGAATTCCTTCTGTCCGACGGAGACGATCTCGCCGGAGTGGTTGAAGATGATCGCGCGGGTCGAGGTGGTGCCCTGATCGATGGCGAGAACGAACTTTTCGGTGGGGGTCATGAGTGTCCTTTCGGAGGCGTTATCACGTCGTTGTGTGTGCCGCGCCGGGCCACCTGCGCGGCTTGAGGGGCATCAGCGCCCCTGCGAACTTGTTATTCCCCAGCGCTGGGGATGGTGCGGGCGAGGCCACCGTGGCCTCGCCCGCGCACTCACTCTCAGGCGAGAATGAGGTAGTAGAGAACGGTGCCGACGACGGCGCCGATGATCGGGCCGACGACGGGAACCCAGGAGTAACCCCAGTCGGAGCCGCCCTTGCCCTTGATCGGCAGGATCGCGTGGGCGATACGGGGGCCGAGGTCACGGGCCGGGTTGATGGCGTATCCGGTGGGGCCGCCCAGCGAGTTACCGATGACAACGATAATCAGCGCGACGCCGAGGGGGCCGACGTGGGTCTCGGTGTAGCCGGAGACGAAGATCCACAGGATCAGGACGGCGGTGCCGATGGCCTCAGTGAGGCAGTTCCAGCCGTAAGAGCGGATCTCGGGGCCGGTGGAGAAGACACCGAGCTTGAGGGCGGGGTCGCAATCCTCGTCGAAGTGCTTCTTGAAGGTCAGCCAGCACAGAACGGCGCCGGCGAAGGCACCGAGGAACTGAGCGACGATGTAGACCGCGACGTTGGTGCCGGTGACGGGAATGTCACCCGCCAGGGTGACCTTGGGGTCGAACATGTGGGCGACGACCTTGGCGATCGTCACCGCGGGGTTCAGGTGGCCGCCGGTGCGGAACGCGACGTAGACGCCGGCGAAGACCGCCAGGCCCCATCCCCAGTTAATGAGGAGCCAGCCGCCGCCCTTGCCCTTGGACTTGGGCAGCAGGTTCGTGGCGACAACGCCGCCACCGAGGAGCAGCAGGATCGTGGTGCCGAGGAACTCAGACCAGAAAATCTGGCCCGTGGTAGGGACAGCCGCCTCTGCGGCTGCTGGGAGCAGTGTTGAGAGCATGTTTCCTATCTTTCTCCGACGCGCCTTCACGTCGGGTCACGGTGGTATTCCGCCGATAACTGTGTGCCATCGAACAGTATCCACGCGGATATTGTTGACGGATCACACCAAGTATTGCACTTCATGCACGTTAGCCCAAACTGAATGCACGTTCGTTCAATACCCAATATGTGACCCTGACCATCTGTCGCACTAAATGTAGCTTCATCGCGACACGGATGAATACTCAAAATCACACATCTGCACGCTTGTGCATGGCACACTAGAAAACGTGACAATACGTGACGAACAGGCGCACGAGGCAGCCTCGATGTACTACCTGCAGGGGCAGACGATGGAGACAATCGCCCGCCACCTGCAGATATCGCGCTCTTCCGTATCCCGTCTGCTCGCACACGCGCGAGAGGTCGGGCTCGTTCGCATCTCCGTGTCCGCTTCCCCGGGCACGAAGGGCACGCTCGCTGGGCAGATCGCCGACCTGTTCGGCGTGCAAGTCTCCGTCGTCCCCGTCCACGACGTCCACACCGAGGTCAACCGCCTCCACAACGTCGCCCTCGTCGCCGCCGAACACCTCGTCGACATGCTCTTCCCCGGGGTCACCCTGGGCATCGCCTGGGGCAACACAACCGCGGAAGTCACTCAGGCCATGCCACACGTGTCCTTCGCTGGTTCGACGGTCGTCCAGCTCAACGGCGCCTCGACGGCCACGGAATCTGGCATGCCCTACGCCGAGGCCATCATCTCCCGCGCCGCCAAAGCCATCGGCGGGCGGATCGTCAACTTCCCGGTGCCCGCCTTCTTCGACTACGCCGACACCAAGAAAGCACTGTGGCGCGAGCGCTCCGTCCAATCTGTCCTCGACACGATCGACAACACGGACGTCGCCCTCTTCGGCGTCGGATCTATGTCCGCGCGCCTGCCCTCCCACGTCTACTCGGGAGGCTTCCTCGAGCCCATCGAAATCGCCTCCGCCCAAAACGATGGGGTCGTCGGCGACGTGTGTACCGTCCTCATCCGTGAAGACGGCTCCACCAACATGCCCCTCAACGAGCGAGCCTCCGGCCCCACACCCGACACCCTCAAGAAGATCCCCCGACGCCTGTGCGTTGTGTCCGGCGCCTCCAAGGCCCTTCCCCTCCTGGGTGCCCTGCGCGCCGGAGTGGCCACCGACCTCGTTCTCGACGACGGCGCAGCCCACGAGCTCCTCGACCTCGTCCACACGCGCGCCCTGCACTCCCGGACGCGCCTCTAACGCCCGCGCGCACCTGACAGCGAGAAGGGCCCCAGCCTCGTCCATGGAAGGAACGAGGCCGGGGCCCTTTCGTCGACTCAGATCAGCCCAGGCGCTTGACCAGCGGGAACGGAATCGTCTCGCGGATGCCCTGGCCGGTCAGGACCATGAGCAGGCGGTCGATGCCCATGCCCATGCCGCCGCACGGCGGGAAGCCCTGTTCCATGGCAATGAGGAAGTCCTCGTCCATGACCATGGCCTCGGGGTCGCCGTTGGCGGCCGCGAGGGCCTGCGCCTCGAAGCGCTCGCGCTGGACGACCGGGTCAGCCAGCTCGGAGTAGGCGGTGCCCGTCTCGAAGCCGCGCACGTACAGGTCCCACTTTTCGGTGAGGCCGGGGCGCGAGCGGTGGTAGCGGGTCAGCGGGGAGGTGTCCTCCGGGAAGTCGTAGACGAAGGTCGGCGCCCACAGCTTGGAGGCGACGAGCTCCTCGAAGATGTCTTCCACAATCTTGCCGGACACGGCGTAGTCATCGACCTCCAGGCCGATGCGCTCCGCGTACTTGACGAGGGTCTCGCGCGGCGTCTCCACCGTGATCTCCTCGCCCAGGGCCTCGGAGGTGGAGCCGTACAGGTCGATGCGGTCCCACTGCCCCGACAGGTCGTACTCGGTGCCGTCGGCCAGGCGCACGATTTCCTCACCCTCGGACAGATCGAAGGCGTCGCGCGCGGCCTGCTGGATGAGGTCGCGGGTCAGGTCGGCCATGCCGTTGTAGTCCGAGTAGGCCTCGTAGGCCTCCAGGGACGTGAACTCGGGGCTGTGCGAGGAATCCATGCCCTCGTTGCGGAAGTTGCGGTTCATCTCGAAGACGCGATCCACGCCGCCGACGACCGCGCGCTTGAGGTAAATCTCCGTGGCGATACGCAGGTAGAGATCGGTATCGAGCGCGTTCATGTGCGTGATGAAGGGGCGGGCAGCCGCGCCGCCGTGAATCATCTGCAGCATCGGCGTCTCGAGCTCGATGTAGTCGCGGCGGAAGAAGTTCTCGCGGATCGAGCGGTTGACGGCCGCGCGGATGCGGACCATGTCGCGCGCGGCGGGGCGCGTAATGAGGTCGAGCTCGCGGCGGCGGATGCGCTGATCCTCGGACAGGGTGACCTCTTCGCCGTCCTCGGTGGTCCACGTCTTGGGGAGGGGGCGCAGCGCCTTGGAGGCGATGGCCCACGACGCGTCGGGGGCGGGCAGGGCGCTCGAGGCGGCCTCGTAGGCGGCCTGAGCCTCGGGGGTGACCTCGGCGGGGGCCGCGAAGATCGAGAGCTCGCCGCGGCGCGAGGAGATCACGCGGCCGTGAACGAAGAGGTGGTCGCCCAGGTCGACGTCGTTCTTGTAGGCGGCCAGGGACTCAGCGCCGACGGAGGCGGCGGAGAGCATGACCTGGATCTTGTTGCCTTCGCCGTCCATGAGGGTCGCGAAGCACAGCTTGCCGCCGTTGCGCGCGAGAATGACGCGGCCAGCCAGGCCCACGTAGTCCGCGGTCTCTTCGCCGGCCTCAAGGTGGGCGTACTTCTCGCGCACCTTCTTAATGGTGGTCGTGATCGGCAGGAGTACGGGGTAGGCGGGGATGCCAGCCTCCATGAGGCGGGCACGCTTGGCCGCACGAACCTTGACCTGCTCGGGGGTGTCGTCGGCGGGGGCTTGCGTGGGGGTGGAAGAAGAATCGGTCATGCGCCCTATCGTAGCGGGTTATGAGGACGCGACGAGGCAGTGGCCCGGTTGGGCAGATCACGAAGTGTCCGGCCCGTTTCCTTCTCGCGCTGCCAGTGGGACTCCCCGACGTTCGTTCATTAGGCGGTGAGAGCGGCCAGCGAGAACGTGGTAACCCCACCCCCGAGCGTCATCGTTGGACCATCAGCCGTCACGACAGCAGCGAAGGAAGGCGCCCCCATGCGCTCATCGTCAACCACCTCAAGGAATCGCATCAGACTCTTGGCTCCAGCAGGTATCGCGGGCTGTCCGAGCTTTACCTCAATCACTCCCCATCGACCGTCAGGGAGCTCGACAACCACATCGACCTCGCGTCCCGCCTTATCTCGGTAGTGCATAACATGCCCCCCAAGCTCCTGCATGTAGGTGCGCAGGTGCTGGACAACCATCGATTCGAACCAGAGTCCCGCCGTGTTCAAGTCCGCGAGCAGCTGACGCGAGGATGCTCCCAAGGCCGCAGCAGCCAGCGCCGGATCAACAAAGTGAACCTTAGAGGCGGAGCGAATAGCAGTCTTCGAGCGTATCTGCGGAGACCACGCGTCTTGTTCCTCGACAAGGAAGATACGTTCCAACGAACCGATGTACCCGCTCACGGTACGCGGCTGAATATCACCCACGCCTCGCATATCCGCCGCGATCGTTGTCAGCTTCAGCTCGGACGACAGGTTGCGCGCCAGCGAGCGCAGCAAGGCTGTCACTGTTCGCGGGTTACGGCGAGGTTCATCATCCAGGCGCGCAATGTCACTGACAGCAACATCCTCAAGGTACGCGCGCAGATTACGCTGGGCGTCCTTCTCTACCACATCAAGGTCTGCGGGCCACCCTCCATGCACGAGGGCAGAGAGCATTGTGGGAACATCCATCGGCGAGGTGAGAGCAGGGGTGGGCAGATCACCGTTAAAGAGGCCCCCGAGCGAGACCGTTCCAACTCCTAGCCCACGCTCTTCGAGAGTCATAGGGCGCATCCGCAGACGCACGAATCTGTGTGCACCGGAGTGTCGCATCGCATCTGGAGCGGGAACCGACGACCCGGTGAAGATGAACTGCCCCTTCATGCCACGCCGATCAATCTCATGCCTGGCCGTATTCCACAGCTCGGGCGCCAGCTGCCACTCATCAACGAGGCGCGGCGTCTCGCCCTCGAGCAGCAAGCGCGGATCCACCTGGAGAGCAGCTGCAACACTAGGCGAACCATCATCGAGGATCACAACCGATGCGGCGTGGTGGCGCCCCGTCTGTGTCTTGCCGGACGCACGGACACCATCGATCAGCACACCACCCGAGGCTCGCAATGCAGATTCGACGCTGCGATCAAGAATACGCGACCGGTACATTTTCCCTCTCTTTCAAGGAAAAAGTAGCATATAAAGCTGTTGTAGCGCATGTTTTGGCCATATTTCATCGCATGTTTTGGACGAACATTAGCGCATGTTTTGGCTGCATTGTAGCGCGCGTTTCGGACGTAAAGGTACGCATGTTGCACCTACCTCGGCTCCGGCGTCACCTCTTCACGGCAGCTGGGCCCCACTGGTGGCAGTGGTAACCCCTCTCTGCGCAGCTGGGCCCTATAGGTGGAGCATGGGCGACCCCGCCCACACTGCCACCTATCGGGTTAACGTGCGCATGAAGGGGCCCAGGCACCCACCTATCAGGCGTTCCCGCCTATCGGGTTGCCGCGCTCTCATGAGCGCGACTCACGGCGTCGCGGGTCCCCACGATCCGTACTGCATCGACATTCAGGAGCAGAAAGCGCCCCAGATACGCGAAGCACCCACTGTCACCAGTGGGCGCTTCGCCGTGCTGTCACGCGTTGGTTAGACACCGGAGCTCTTCAGGCCCAGCTCGCGGGCGCGCGGACTGTCCTCGGGGACGGTGCCCGCGTGATCGCCGGCGCAGACGATCCGGTTGGCCTCGTCGACGAAGACGACGGCGGGCGTGACCTGGCGCACGAGGGATTCGGGCACCTGGGCGTAGGCCATGATAATGACGAGGTCACCGACACTCACCTTGTGGGCGGCCGCGCCGTTGAGCTGGATCGTGCCGCTGCCTCGCTCGCCCGCGATCGTGTAGGTCGAGAGTCGCTCGCCGTTGTTGACGTCGACGATGTCGACCTTCTGCCCGGGCACGATGTTCGCGGCGTCCAGCAGGTCCTCGTCCACGGTGATCGAGCCGACGTAGTGCAGGTCGGCGCCGGTGACGACGGCTCGATGGATCTTACCGATCGCCATCTCGCGGGTCATTTCCATCATGCGAGGTCTCCCGCGCGCTCAGCAAGGCGAGCGTCAGGACCGGAGGCGTCGCGCAGCGGCACCTCCATGTTGTCGATGAGGCGCGTCGTGCCCACCTTGGCGGCGATGAGGATGCGTCCCTCGCGCGAGCCGTCGGACAGGATCGTGGGCGCGGCCGCGCCTTCTCCGACGGGCACGGACTCGGTGCCGGCCAGGATCTCGAAGGTGCCCGCGTCCACGAGCGCGATGTAGTCCAGGTCGATGCCGCCCTCGGCGTCAATCACCGAGCGGCACTGCGCCACGATGTCCGCGGGAGCGGCCCCGGCCTCGGCGGCCTCGGCGCCGCGACGAAGCGCGCGCGAGAGGGCACGGGCGCGGATGCGCTCGTCGTCGCTCAGGTACTGGTTGCGGCTGGACAGCGCGACCCCGTCTTCCGCGCGCACAATCGGCACAGGGTGGACGCGCACGGGGACGTCCAGCTGGGTGAAGACGGTGCGCAGGACGGCCAGCTGCTGGGCGTCCTTCTGTCCGTACAGGGCCACGTCGGGGCGCACGAGGTTGACGACCTTGGTGCACACGAGTGCGACGCCCGCGAAGTGCGTGGGGCGCGTCTTGCCCTCGAGAACGCGCGCGATGGGGCCCGGGTCGATGGTCACGGTCGCGGGCGCGGGGTACACGTCCTGGGGCGCGGGCGCCCACACGAGGTCCGCCCCCACCGTCTCGAGCGCGTCCATGTCCGCGTCCAGGGTGCGCGGGTAGGCATCGAAGTCCTCGCCGGGCGCGAACTGCGTCGGGTTGACGAAGATCGTGACGATCACGTGATCGGCCAGTTCGCGGGCTTCGCGCACGAGCTGCAGGTGCCCGTTGTGCAGGGCGCCCATGGTCATGACGAGGGCCTTCGTGCCAGGCAGACGCGTCAGGGCGTCGGCCAACTCTGCGCGCGTGTGGGTGAGGATGGGACGATGGGTCATGTTTCTATTCTTGCAAATCGTGACCCTTCGGCGCGAAATAGAGTCGCTATCCTCACGCCCGCGTTATGGACGAGGCCTGGGCGCAGTCGCGCTGTGTCGCGCAGGAAGGGCTGGGTCAGGATGCCCGGCACGTTCAGGCGCCGGGGTCGAGGAGGGCGGCTTCGACGGCGGTCGCGGCGCGTTCGTCGAGGAGGCGAGCCTCGCGCAGCAGCCGGGTCAGGGCCCGAGTCATGTCGGCGTAGGTGTCGCGCTCTCCCGCGAGCGCGTCGCGGGCACTCAGGCAGCGGGCGTGCGCGGCGATTGTTCCGGCGTCGCCTCGGGCGGCGGGTCCGGAAATGCCGGCGGTTCCTTCGGTGAGGGCCCGGTCGAGGGCGGCCTCCAGGAGGGGGCGGGCGTACAGGGCGGGGTCGGAGATGCCCGCTTCGGTCAGGATCCGCATGGTCTGCACGGTGATTCCGGCGATGAAGTTGGCGCCGTGGGCCAGGCCCGCATGGTAGAGGGCACGGTCCTCCTCGGCGACGACGACGGGCTCGCCGCCCATTTCGACGACGAGGGCCTGCGCGATCGGCAGGAAGGGGGCGGCTGCCGTGACCGCGAAGGGCGTGCCGACTAGGCGCGCGACGTCCACGCTGGTGCCTGTGAAGGTCATGGCCGGGTGGATGGCCAGGGGAATTGCCCCGGCGCCCGCGGCCGCGCTGAGCAGGCCGACGCCCGAGGCCCCCGACAGGTGGATGACGATGTGGCCACTCTGCCAGGCGCCGAGGTCGGCCAGCCCGGAGGCGAGAGGGCCGATCTGGTCGTCGGGGACAGCCAGGATAACGACCTCGGAGCGTCGGACCACCTCCTCTGGGGAAGCGAGGGGCACCCCGGGCAGCATCGCGTCGGACCGCTCGCGCGAGGCGTCCGAGGAGGCGCAGACGGCGACAATCTGATGTCCGACGGCGCGCAGGGCTGAGCCGATGACGGGGCCGACGTGGCCCATGCCGATGATGCCGATGCCGAGGCGTCCGGGGGTATTCATGGTGTCATTGTCGCCGATCCGCGCCTCACTCGCCGCTCGCCGTCGGCCGAGAGGTCGCCTCGACAATCTCGGTGACGCGCGAGAGCCATCGCTCGGGGGCCTCGGCCTCGCGCCGAATCTTCGAACCCTCGGACAGTTGCGTGCACAGGCGCAGTGAGCGGCCATCCCCGACATGCTCGGCCGTGGAGGCGACCCTGCCGGGCACCAGCTCGGCGCGCACGGTGGCGACGCGGCGCCAGCGCTGGATGGGGCCCTGGTGCAGCGACACGGACTGGATGTGCGTGAGCGGGATGATCGAGAATCGCAGGTTGAAAAAACCGTCGCGAATCGCGAACACAGCGTCGGTCACGCTGAAGGCTCGGCGGCTGTAGACGATGGGGTCCAGGATGCGCGCGCTGGGCGGAATCGGGGTCATCCAGCGGTCCTCGCGCGTGCCCGCACGCAGCGACGTCAGGAAGCCGTCGGGATCGTCAACCCCCAGGTCTGGAATCGCGATCGCGATGGCGCGCAGGAGATCGGCGCGGTTACCAACGGGCAAAAGCACGTCGGAGGCAACGTCCACTTGCATGCGATCCTTGTTGTTCGACTCATCGTTGGTCGTCTTGGCGTTGCCCGCCTGCGTGATCTCGACGCGATACCAGCCGAAGATGCGCCAGATAAGAGGCTGGGTGACCTCCAGTGCATGGATGCGCCCCGGAGGGATCGTCACGTGACGGCGAGCCGTCAGGCCTCGCTTGATATGCACGCCGTCGGCCGCGATCGAGGCCGTGAAGCCGAACTCACGGTCGAAGCGCGCCCACACGCTACACAGGAGACTGAAGGCGCCAACGAGGATACCCACGAAGCTCATGACCGACTTGACGCCGACGTAACCCACCAGGAACCCGTTGAGGAACAGCAGGAAGACACCAGAGATAAGCGCCACCGCGTTGTTGAAGGTCGCCAGCATGGAGGCCAGCAGCTTGACGAACCCGACCTTGAACACGCGACGCTCGGGGGCTTCCAACGGCGAGGCACCGCTTCGGCGGCCCACGGTCGAAGCCACGGCATCGGCAGAAGGATCCACGACCTCGTCAATCGCGCCCGAGGCCAGGGCGAGCAGGAGGGCACGCAGCTCCTCCAGGCGGCGGGCACGCAGCAGGCCCAACTTGATGCTCGAATCCGCCCCGCCCGCGACCTCAATATCGAGAAATCCGAGGCCGACGATGCGGCCCAGCAGCGAATACGACACGTTGACGGCCTGGATGCGCGACAGCCGCGCGTGACGCTGCGCGCGACCGAGGATGCCGCAGCGATACCACACGGCCGTGGAAGTCACCGCGTAGCGCGTCGTCTTCCACGACAAGTACCAATACAGGCACGACACAGCAGCGACGATCGCGGCAATCGCCGCGATGCCCAGAAAAATAGCGCCAACATTGAACTCCGAGGCCACCTCGTCGCCCGACATCCAGGAGACGATCGCCGAGGCGTTGGCCACGGTCGCCACCCCCACGGCACTGACGACCGTGCCCACCACGCGCCGCGCATAGGTCAGCGGATGAAGATGGTGCCAATCCTCGGGGGCAATCCCGTGCGCGGACAGGTCCTTGCTCATAGGCCCATCAGCTCCGCCGAACCACGCTGGGCCAGCACGTCACGCAGACGGGCCGCCTCGGCGACCGGCACGCCCTCAAGCTTCGCGTCGGTGTGCGCGCTCGCGGTCGAAAGCTTGATGGTCGCGATGCCCATGAAGCGCAGCACGGGCCCCTGGTAGATGTCGACATACTGGATACGGCCGTAGGGAACCATCGTCAGCCTGCGGAAGATGATGCCTCGGCGGATCACGAAATCAGTGTCGGCCAGGGCGTAGCGCAGGGCGCGCACCTGGGCGAGAACCAGCAACAGGCGCAACAGGGCGATGAACGCTGGGATGAGCATGAGCCACCACAGCGCGTTGATATCGACGATGAGGACGAGCACTGAAATCGCACCGCACAGGGCGCCGCACAGGGCAAACGTGTTGCCGAGGCGCAAGGCCGCGAGCTTGGTGGAGACATGCTGAAATTCGACACCCTCGGGGGAGAGGATGTCCACTTTGCTTCGAGATGACATGCTTCAATTCTTGCATAACCTATCCGCGCTTTTTCTTGTTGGCAGGAATGAGCCTCCGCCAAGCCTGTGACCAAGCAAACGCCCAACCTCCCACCATTCACACCCAACTATCAGGAAACACCCAGGCTCATCCGGGACACTACAACCATGAGCACCACTGGAACCGAGGCAAAACTGCTCGTCGTCGACGACGAGCCGAACATCCGCGACCTCCTCGCCTCCTCCCTGCGCTTCGCCGGCTTCGACGTCGTCACCGCCGAGGACGGCAGCGGCGCATTTCACGAAGCACAGGCCTCGCGCCCCGACCTGATCGTCCTGGACGTCATGCTCCCCGACATGGACGGCTTCACCGTCACACGCCGCCTGCGCGACGCCGGCATCACCACCCCGGTTCTCTTCCTCACCGCCCGCGACGACATGCGCGACAAAATCCAAGGCCTGACCGTCGGCGGCGACGACTACGTCACCAAGCCCTTCGGACTCGAAGAGGTCGTCGCCCGCATCCGCGCCATCCTGCGCCGCACCATGGGCGCCGAAGAAGACGATGCCTTCCTGCGCGTCGGTGACCTCGTCATCGACGAGGACGCGCACGAAGTCACGCGCGCCGGCGTCCAAATCGACCTGTCCCCCACCGAGTTCAAGCTCCTGCGCTACCTCGTCATCAACGCCGGACGCGTCGTGTCCAAGATGCAGATCCTCGACCACGTATGGGAATACGACTGGGACGGCGAGGTCGCCATCGTCGAGTCCTACATCTCCTACCTACGCCGCAAGCTCGCAGTCGAGGGCGCCTCCGGCGAACTCATCCACACCAAGCGAGGCGTGGGCTACATCCTGCGTGCCGAGGAGTAACGTGCACCCCAGCCTGGCTCAACGCGTCGAGGCCTGGTGGGACGCCAAACCCCTCGCCTCTCAGCTCGTCACGCTCATCACGCTCCTGCTGGCCACCGGCCTCTCTCTGTCCGGCACGGTCATGATCGGACTCCTCCAGCGCCATCTCACCTCGCAGATCGACGACCAGCTGATCGCGACCGCGCACACGATCCAGATCTCCGCGTCCTCCGCGACCTTCGCCGCCGACGGCCAGGGCGGCATCCCCACCCTGTACTACGTCCACATCCGCGACGCCAACGGCCAAGACCGCTACCTCTACTCCGAGGACACGCTCAAGGCCTCGGGCACGCCGCTCCTGCCCGACCTGGTCGACACCTCGTCCGCGCCGGTCTCCTCCTTCCGTACACTGCCCGTGACCGTCTCCTCCTCGAAGATGGGCCTGGGCTGGCGCGCACTCGTCGTGCCCGTGTACGACCAAAGCACCGGGACATTCTCCGGCTACATGACGATCGCCCTGCCCCTGGCTGACGTCCAACACACCCTGCGCACCACGGCCTCGTACTTCGCGGTCGCCGGCTCCATCATCGTCGTCATCGGAGCCTGGGCGGCCCGCTTCCTCGTGCGCCGAGCCCTCCTCCCCCTGCGCTCCATTGAATCCACGGCCGGAAAGATCGCCGCGGGCGACCTCACGAAGCGCGTCACACCACACCCCCCGACCACCGAGGTCGGCTCCCTGTCGCTCTCGCTGAACTCGATGCTCACCCAGGTCGAGCAATCCTTCGAGGCCCGCCAGGCCTCGGAACAAAAGATCAAACGCTTCGTCTCCGACGCCTCCCACGAGCTGCGCACGCCCCTGGCCGCCATCTCTGGATACTGCGAACTCTACTCCATGGGCGGCGTGCCCCCCGAGCGCTTCGAGGAGGTCATGGGACGCATCGGCTCCGAATCCGCGCGCATGGCCACGCTCGTCGAGGACCTGCTCACCCTGGCCCGCCTCGACGAAGGCCGTCCCCTCGACATCACCGAGATCGACCTGGTCAAGCTGGCAGACAACGCCGTCTTCGACCTGCAGGCGCTCGACCCCACGCGCACCGTCGGCCTGACCGGTATCAGCGGGCGCACTCCCCCCATGACCCTCATCGTACCCGCCGACCGCGACCGCATCTCCCAGGTCTTTACCAACCTCATCGGTAACATCGTGCGCTACACCCCCGACGGATCCCCCGTCGAAATCGCGCTCGGCCGCAGCGGCGACACCGCCATCGTCGAGCTGCGCGACCACGGGCCCGGCATCGACGAAACCGACCGCGGTCGCGTCTTCGAACGCTTCTACCGCGCCGACACCTCGCGCAACCGCAGGTCCGGCGGATCGGGCCTCGGCCTGGCCATCGTCTCCGGAATTTTGGCCGCACATCGCGGAAATGCCTCGCTCACGAAGACCAAGGGCGGCGGCCTGACCGTGCGCATCGAGCTGCCGATGACGTGAAAGACGTAACGAACCGGCAGGCAAGCGCCCGCTTTCCGCGCGTTTTTCACCTTTTTTAGCCCGACAGTTGCCAATAAACCTTAAAATTTGTGCTCGTTTTCTTACCAGCGAACGTGACCGCGAGGGAAAATCGCACTAGCATGGCTCGGGTATTCCTCAACTAGGAGAGTGGCCCATGGGTGCACAAGCACCTCAGTGGCTGCTGACGTCGTTCGTCGACGCCATGCAGCAGATCGGCGCGACCGCGACCGAGACAGACCTTGAACATGAGGGCGCAGACCTCATGCAGCGCTGGAACGCACCCAACCGTCAGTTGCACAACGTGCGTCGGCTCATGAACACGCTGACCCATATCGACGAGATCGCATCGTCCGCGCACGACCCCGACATCCTGCGCGTCGCAGCGTGGTACCACGGCGCCTTCCTCAACAAGGCCCTTGAGATCAAGCTGGGCGGCTTCCAGGCGAACTTCGCGGCCACTCGCTGCATCGACCACGCGCACAACCGCCTCACCAACCTCGGCGTCGCCGACGAGGTCGTTGCCCGCATCGACGAGCTGATCGCGTTCCTCACGCGCCACCGCGCTCCCCGCTCCGACTTCGACGCGCAGGTGCTCGTGGACGCCGACCTGGCTGGCTTGGCGTGCAGCCCGCAGGACTACAAGAAGCTGCGCACATCCCTGCGCGCCGAGCTGAGCGAGCTCGACGATCTGCAATTTGTCAAGGCGCGCCTCGCTCTCGTCAAGAAGCTCCTGAGCTACGAGACCATCTACCAGTCTCCCCTGGGTTCCGCTTGGGAGAACACCGCCCGCGCGAACCTTGAGGTCGAACTGACACGCCTCGACCGCGAGAGGGCTCAGCTGTGCGCGGCCACTCCGACCGAGGACGCCGACGATTCGGATGACTCCGATGACGTGGAAGAGGTCGAGGATGATTCGGTGACCTCGACGGGCACGCTCATCATCAAGCGCCGCTCCATCAAGAAACGCATCCCCGTCGTGTCCCCCGACAACGAGGTCACGTCGACCGGCGTCCTTCCTCGCAAGATCGAGGATCTGCACGACACCGACGAGGACGAGGAAGCCACCTCCTCCCTCGAGTCCGCCGTGGAGTCCCTGGACCTGCCCAACGCCGACTGAGCGTTTCACGCTTGTTTCACGTTCCCCCCGTCCGTTGGCGCTGCCAACGGACGGGGGGAATTGCGACCATAGAGCTTCGACACGCCGGCGACACGCCGACGCAAGGCTTCTATGGTTGCAAAACCCCCCGCGCCAACTCATCCCGCGCAGCGGCTTCCTGCCCCCCACCCTGGGGACGTATCCACAGGGACAAGCCACGGCCTCGTTTATGCACAGGCCCTGCGCGTGTCGCTGCCCTATCCACAGGGCACGGATTGGGGCTCGACTCGCATCACTCGCGAGCGTAGCGTCGATGGTGACGGGCCCACCCGGGGCCCCACAAAGGAGTGACATCATGACCGCTTTCGCCGTTGACGCCGCCGAAATCTCCACCGCCTCAGCGCGCGCCTGCGCAACCGCAGCCACGATCCGAACGGAGGTCGACAGCCTCATGACCCAGCTGCTGGCTCTCCAGGATTCCTGGACGGGCGGGGCACAGGTCAACTTCCAGGAGACCATCACTCAGTGGGAGGCCATCCAGACGCAGACTCACGACAGTCTCGACACGATCTCGACCCAGCTCGAGTCCGCCGCCTCCACATACTCGGACGCGGAGGCGCACACGACCGCCCTGTTCGACGGGTGCTACTGACGCGTCGGGGGCGGGACTCTCACGAGTCCCGCCCCCCAGGCGTGTCAGCGTCGAGCTAGGTGGCTCAGTACATGCCGCCCATGCCGGCGCCCGCGTCGTCGCCACCGGCGGCCGGAGCCTCGGGCTTGTCGGCGACAACAGCCTCGGTCGTCAGGAACATGCCCGCGATCGACGCGGCGTTCTGCAGCGCGGAACGGGTGACCTTGACCGGGTCGGAGATGCCGGCTGCCATGAGGTCGGTGTACTCGCCGGTCGCGGCGTTCAGGCCGTGGCCGGGCTCCATGTTGGCGACGCGGTCGGCGACCACGCCACCCTCGACGCCCGCGTTCTCAGCAATCTGCTTGAGGGGGGCGGAGACGGACAGGCGCACGATGTTGACGCCGGTCGCCTCGTCGCCGGTGAGGGAGTCGAGCGTGGGCAGCGCCACGGCGGCGGCCTGGATCAGGGCGACGCCGCCGCCGGCGACCAGGCCCTCTTCGGAAGCCGCGCGAGCGTTACGAACGGCGTCCTCGATGCGGTGCTTGCGCTCCTTGAGCTCGACCTCGGTGGCCGCGCCGGACTTGATGACGGCGACGCCGCCAGCCAGCTTGGCGAGGCGCTCCTGGAGCTTCTCGCGGTCGTAGTCGGAGTCGGTGTTGTCGATCTCCTGGCGGATCTGGCGCACGCGGGCGTCCAGCATGTCCTTGTCGCCAGCACCCTCGACGATGGTGGTCTCATCCTTGGAGACGACGATCTTGCGGGCGCGGCCCAGCAGCTCGAGGTCAGCGTTCTCGAGGGAGAGGCCGACGGTCTCAGAGATGACCTGGCCGCCCGTCAGGATGGCCATGTCCTGCAGCATCGCCTTGCGGCGCTCGCCGAAGCCGGGGGCCTTGACGGCCACGGACTTGAAGGTGCCACGGATCTTGTTGACGACCAGCGTGGCCAGGGCTTCGCCCTCGACGTCCTCGGCGATGATCGCGAGGGGCTTGCCGGTCTGCATGACCTTCTCCAGGACGGGGACGATGTCCTTGACGTTGGAGATCTTGGAGTCCATGAGCAGGACGTAGGCGTCCTCGAGGACGGCTTCCTGGCGTTCCTGGTCGGTCACGAAGTAGGCCGACAGGTAGCCCTTGTCAAAGCGCATACCCTCGGTGGTCTCCAGGGTGGTGTCGAAGGAGTTGGTCTCCTCGACGGTAACGACGCCTTCGGCGCCGACCTTGTCGAAGGCCTCGGCGATGAGCTTGCCGATGGCGGGGTCGTTGGCGGAGATCGAGGCCGTGGCGGCGATCTGCTCGGTGGTCTCGACGGGCTTGGCGTCAGCGTGCAGCTGGGCGACGATGGCCTCGACGGCCTGGTCGATGCCGCGCTTGAGGGCGATCGGGTTGGAGCCGGCGGCGACGTTGCGCAGGCCCTCGTGGACCAGCGCCTGGGCCAGGACGGTCGCGGTGGTGGTGCCGTCACCCGCGACGTCGTCGGTCTTCTTCGCAACTTCCTTGACCAGCTCGGCGCCGATGCGCTCGAAGGGATCGTCGAGGTCAATTTCCTTGGCGACGGAGACGCCATCCTTGGTGATCGTGGGGGCGCCCCACTTCTTGTCGAGCACGACGTTGCGGCCCTTGGGGCCCAGCGTCACCTTAACGGTGTCGGCCAGCAGGTTGAGGCCGTTCTCCATGCCGCGACGGGCATCCTCATCAAACTTGATGATCTTGGTCATTGGGAATATATCCTTCCGCGATGCGGATCGGGTCCGATGCCCGCGACGGACGACCGCGCTTGGAGGCGGCCTCATCGGACCTGTGGTCTTGTCACTCTCCATGTTGGAGTGCTAGGTACGATTCTGGCACTCACCCTCCCAGAGTGCAAGGCGAGGTCTGCGCCTTGAGTCCGATGCGCTCAGGGCGTAACGACTGCTCCACATACGCGGGCAACACGCACAACCGCGGCAGCGGGCAGC
Organism: Pauljensenia sp. 20925_1_34; assembly: GCF_041432775.1. Classification (NCBI taxonomy): domain Bacteria; kingdom Bacillati; phylum Actinomycetota; class Actinomycetes; order Actinomycetales; family Actinomycetaceae; genus Pauljensenia; species Pauljensenia sp. 20925_1_34. Next base: position 46,983 of record NZ_JAPWAG010000016.1, read on the forward strand.
ATCTTCGGCCGACGATCGCACACAGGAATTCGACCCACGCGCCTGATAAATCAAAAGTCGCACGTAATTTGGGTGCCCCGGCCTCGCCCCTCCCCAAAAGTCGCACGTAATTTGGGTACCCTCACTTTTCTTAGGACCCAAGAAAACGTTGCAATTCCAACGATGTGATTTCAAACCTTGAAATACACGCGAGGGAATTACGTGCGACATTTCTGAGGAACCACAGCGTCAGGCGCCACAGCGTCAGGCACTACAACGTAAGGCCCTCAAAGGCACGACAAAGGCATCGCAAAGGACACTAAGCAAAACACAACTCAAGCCCACAAAACGCCCAGGCCACCTCGCGCGGAATCACGCCACAACGACACGACAGGAAACGGCTTAAACACCCCCAAACCCGGGACTTGACAAGCCGCCCGGCCCCACGTGGGGCCGGGCGGCTCAGTGACGATACGGTGAGCGTTAGCGCAGGACGACGACCACGTCAGGGTCGCCCAGGCCGCTTTGCTGGCGGACCGCGCTAATGCCAAGCTTGGAGGCAATATCTCGTGCGGTGGCCTCCATGCTGGGATCCTCGTAGAAGACGGCAGAGGTCTGCGTGGCCCAGCCGTCGGCGTTGGCCGCGGAGGTCCCGGCGTAGCCCGCCTGGTTGAGGATGCTAGCCTGGGCGGCCGCGTACCCCTGGGTTTCGGTGCCGTTGAGCACCTGGATGACCGCGCCGTGATCCGGCTGCGAGGACACAGCCGAGGAGGAGGGGCTCGGCGAGGGCGTGGTTCCGCTCTGAGGGGCGGAGGGCGCGGCGGCGCTGCTGGGCGCGCTCGGGGCGGGCGCGGCGGCGCTGCTCGAAGCCGTGGGGCCGGGCGTCACTTTGACGGTCGTGTCCTGCTGGCGCGACAGGGCGGTCGCTGCCGCCCAGCCGAGCGCGGGAACGATCACGAGGATGGCCAGGAAGGGCCACACGTTCTTCCACGTGGACGGCTTGGGGCGGTGCATGCCGACCGGCATGTCTTCACCGGCACGGTCAAATTCATCCCTGGGGTACGAAGAGCTCACGTCATCAGACTATCGGAAAAGAGCTGGACTGGCTCGTGTGGCACGCGGGAAGTGTGTGGCACCATGTGCAGGGTTAGGCTGGTGTCATGAGTGAATACAATCCGCGTCCGTTGGCTGATTTGATTGACCCGGGCTGGGCCCGAGCGCTCGCTCCGGTCGAGGACCGCGTCCACGAGTTGGGCGCGATGTTGGCCGCAGAGGTCAAGGAGGGGCGCGGATATTTGCCCGCCGGCACGGATGTGCTGCGCGCGTTCACGTACCCCTTTGATCAGGTGAAGGTGCTGATTGTGGGGCAGGACCCGTATCCGACGCCGGGCCACGCGATGGGCTTGTCTTTCTCGGTTCACCCGGGCGTCGAGATTCCCAGGTCTCTGGTCAATATCTTCCGAGAGCTGACGGAGGATGTGGGGTGTGCGACGCCGACGTCGGGCGATCTGACGGGGTGGAGTGAGCAGGGTGTGTGCCTGCTCAACCGCGTGCTGACGGTGCGCCCGGGCGCGCCGGCGTCGCATCGCGGGCGTGGCTGGGAGGAGGTCACGCAGTGCGCGATTGACGCGCTGGTGTCTCGTCGTCGGCAGGATGGTTCGTCTGCTCCGCTCGTGGCGATCCTGTGGGGTAAGGACGCTCAGTCGTTGACGCCTCGCCTGGGTGACACGCCGATCATCGCTTCCCCGCATCCGTCTCCCCTGTCGGCGTATCGCGGCTTCTTCGGGTCACGCCCGTTCTCGCGCGCGAACGAGCTCCTGGAGGCTCAGGGGGCGCGGGGCGTGGACTGGTCGCTGGGGTAGGCTCGCCCGTCGTCTTCGTGACGAGGCCGTGGCTGGGTTGCGCGACATCGGTGCCGCGGTGAGGACTCCGTGGAGCCGGCTATCGGACTCGAACCGATGACCTGCTGTTTACAAGACAGCTGCTCTACCAACTGAGCTAAGCCGGCGGCGGTCACTAGTGTGCCATAGGTTGGGGTGGGTGCGCGCGGGCGAGAATGAGATGCACCGCGCGTTCACGCTCGGACGGGGGGCGCGCTCGCGACGCCGATGGATATGACGATGGGGTGGGACCGACGCATCGGTCCCACCCCATCGCTACGAGAGACTCAGTCGGAGCCGGTCGTCGTTTCGCCGCTTTGCGATTCCTCGGCGCCGCTCTGGGCGGGCGGCGTCGCTCCGGGCTCAGTGAGAATCGAGGTCGTCGGAGTGGAGGTCTCATCGATGGCGAAAAGCTGCTTGAAGGACTCTCGGGTCTCTTCCAGGGTGGAGCCCAGGGGCACAACGCTGGCGTGATCCTTGACGAACTCGGGGGTGCCCAGCTTCTGGGGATCGCGGCCTTCGTAGGTCGCGCCACTCCAGGCGGCAGAGGAGTCCTTGAGGTAGGACTCAACTGCATTGACCGGGAAGGTGGCGATGACGTCCTCGGGGACGCCAACCTCGCTGGCGATCTGCTTGACCTGCTTCCAGGAGGCATCCATGTTCCGAACGACCGTGCCGTTACCTGACTGGAACTGGGTGCGGAAGTAGGCCAGGAGCGCGTGGTGGAATTCGATCCACTTGTCCGGCGCCTTCTGGGCGACGACCAGGGAGGCGCCCGTGGCGGGCTTGAGGTAGTCCATGTTCACGGTGATGACGGGCTGAAGCTCGAGGTTGTAGTGGCCCTGAGACGCCCAGGTCGTCAGGTCCTCACCAAGGATCGAGTCAACGTCCGCACAGGCGTGGCACGAGTAGTCGAAGTACTCGGTGAGCGTGGGCAGGTTGGGGTCAGGCTCGGCGGACACGCCGTTGCCGTTGACGATAATCGGACGCCCGTCGGCGAAGACGCCCAGGACCTCGGAGGCATCGACATTGCGAGCAGTGTTTTCCTCGCTCTTTTGCTGCCAGATGACGGCACCGACGGCTCCCGCGATCCCCAGCACGACGAGGGTGACGACGGAGATGACGACGATGCGCACGCGGCGATCCGCGCGCTCCTGGGCCAGGCGCATATCAGCTGCTTTAGCGCGCAAGGGGTCGACGGCAGGGTTCTTTTTCTGAGCCATGACCTTACCTTCCATACTTAGTTGAATATTGCAAGATTATCGGCGGTCACATCAACTCGCCTAGTGCGACATGCCACCCGTACCGACCATCCAAGAGATGAGTAGGAAGCCCACGCACACGATCACGAGGATGCCGCGACCCCAGACGGGGCGAATGAGCGAACGCATCGAACGGGACACACCTACGCGCAGGTCGGAGGCGAAGGGCATGAGCCATGCTGTCACGACCATCACGGCCGCGAGGGCCCAGACGATGATGGCGCCGGCGGGGTCGCTCAACCAGAAGGAACTGCGCTGTACGCGCAGGGCGGTGGCGATCTGCGTGGGCCATCCCCACTGGACGGATCCGTCGTGAGCATAGGAGACGATGATCCAGATCAAATACGGAAGCAACGCCCCGACGGCGAGCGCTGCGATCGTGGCGCCCAGCGATCGTGCCAGCAGGACGGGGGACATGGCGATGACGGCCGCATCGTCGCTGGACCTGGGTCCGTGCACGGCGCGCCGCTTCTCCAGCCAGCGGTCGATCGCGCCGACCAGCCCGAAGGCGGTCAGGGCGACGCCGACGATCAGCGTGCCACTCAGACCAAAGAGAAGGGGCAGGGACGCGAGCGTCACCAGGACGACTCCGCCGGAGATCCAGGCCCCCTCGCCCCAGAAAGAGGACTGATTCGAGCGTTCCGCGTCCTGGTCGGACTGTGAACGGGGCTGCCATGAGACCGGCTGCCCCTCCTGGCGCACCTGAATACGAGAGCCAGCGTTCGGTCCCCCCGCTGCGCCGGGGACCGCGTAGCGCGGGGCTCCCGTGGGGGCGGGCAAGCCGGAGCGCGGGGCTCCCATGGGGGCAGGGCGACCGGACAGTGAGCCAGTCAGGGGCGCGTAGGCGCCGCTCGCCGCGGCGTACGAGGCTCCCCGGCCGGGGTAAGCGCCAGGATGACCCGAATGGGAGCCGCGATCGTAGGGCCCCAGCTCCTCGGCCGACTCGCCCTCAGTGTCCTCGTCCCAGTCCTCACCCTCGTCCGACTCGTCCCAGTCCTCGCCCTCGGCGTCCTCGGACTCAACCCAGCCCTCGTCCTCGCCGTCCCAAGCGGAATCCTCGTCATCAACGGTGTCCGAGGCCTCCTCGGCCTCGTCCCATACCGTCTCCGCGGCGGAATCCTCCCACTCGTCCTTCCCCCAGGACACAGATTCGGTGTCGACCTGCTCGGTGTGATCATTGGCGGCCGTGAACTCCGAGGGGTCGCGGCGCGGGTGGACCGGGTAGGTGACGGCGCGCGCGCCGACGCTGCCCGGGCGCGAGGTGGTCATTTCCTCCCACTCCGGAGGAGCGGCGATTTCCTGCGGCTCAGAGTTGATGGACTGGGTGCGCTCGCCGGTGTCGAGCAGCTGCGCCCAGTTGACGGTGACGTAGTCGAGCTCGCCGGGCGCCCAGCCAACGGCGCTCATGAGGTGTGCGACGATCAGGGACGGCGAGGGACGAAGGTCCGGGTTGGCCGACAGGCCACCGCCGAGGGCGTCGGCGACCATGGGATGCAGGCCGGACAGGTCGGGCTCACCTTCGATGACGCGCATCATGGTGGCCATAACGTCGCCCTTACCGAAGGGCGGGCGCCCGGTCGCGCACGACAGCAGGGTCGCACACCAGGCCCACCAGTCGGATTCCTTGGTGGCGGGCTTGCCTCGCAGGAGCTCTGGAGCTGTGTAGCCGGCCGAGCCGGAGACGAGGCCGGTGCGGGTCAGGTGCTGATCGTCGACCGCCATCGCAATGCCGAAGTCGATGAGGACGGGGCCGCGCGACGAACAGATGATGTTCGAGGGTTTGATGTCTCGGTGAATGATGTTGGCGTGGTGAACGGCCGCGATCGTCGAGGCCAGGTGATAGGACAGGGCGGCCACGCCGCGCAGCGGAATCGGCCCGGAGGACAGGATCTCCGCCAGGGTCGGCCCTTCGACATACTCAGAGACAACGAAGGGCTGCGTCGCATCGATTTCCGCGTCGACGATGTGCGCGACGAAGGGAGAGCGCACCGAGTTAACGGTGCGAGTCTCTCGTTCGAGGCGCGCCCGAGAGTCGTCCGACGTTGCGAGCGCAGGGTGCATCGCCTTGAGGGCGACACGCGTGCCACCCTCATCTTCAGCTAGCCACACCGTACCCGCGCCGCCCGTTCCGAGCCGGCGGATCAGTCGGTAGCCTCCTAGGTCCTTTCCTTCTTCCACGCCCCCAGCCTACCGGTCCTACCGCGGGCGCGCGCCCACCTGCGGGCCAAACCACGGCCTCGGCAAGGAAAACGAGGCGGCTCCCACACCCGAACGCCACCGAGCGGATCCACCATCCGACCGGGACTGTACACGCGCGGGCGTCCGTGATAGGTTCAATCCTGGTCGCACGCACGGAAAGATCCGGGCACGCACCCCGTGGGCGAAGACGCTCCACGGTCACCCCACAACGGATCGTCCGGCACGTACCTGCCGGTGGGAAGGAATTGAACATGGCAAGCGTAACCTTCGATCACGCGTCCCGCGTCTACCCCGGTGCCGATAAGCCTGCTGTCGACCAGCTGTGCCTCGACATCGCGGACGGTGAGTTCCTCGTCCTCGTCGGCCCCTCCGGCTGCGGTAAGTCCACCTCCCTGCGCATGCTCGCAGGTCTGGAGGACGTCAACGGCGGTCGCATCCTCATCGGCGACAAGGACGTCACGGATGTTCCCCCGAAGAACCGCGACATCGCGATGGTCTTCCAGAACTACGCGCTCTACCCGCACATGTCCGTGCGCGAAAACATGGGCTTCGCCCTGAAGATCGCGGGCGTGCCCAAGGAGGAGATCAACAAGCGCGTTGAAGAAGCCGCGAAGATCCTCGACCTGGAGCCCTACCTGGACCGCAAGCCCAAGGCTATGTCCGGTGGCCAGCGTCAGCGCGTCGCCATGGGCCGTGCGATCGTTCGTAAGCCCCAGGTGTTCCTCATGGACGAGCCGCTGTCGAACCTGGACGCGAAGCTGCGTGTGCAGACCCGTACGCAGATCGCCTCCCTGCAGCGTGAGCTCGGCGTCACCACCGTGTACGTCACCCACGACCAGACCGAGGCCCTGACGATGGGCGACCGCATCGCGGTCCTCGCCGGCGGCCTCCTCCAGCAGGTCGGAACCCCGCAGGAGATGTACGAGCGTCCCGCCAACGAGTTCGTCGCCGGCTTCATCGGCTCCCCCGCCATGAACCTGGGCACCTTCACAGTGGACGGTGAGTGGGCCAAGATCGGCCCGGCGCGCGTGCCGCTGTCGGAGGCCACCCGCGCGGCCCTGACCCCCGAAGACGGCGGAAAGATCAAGATCGGTTTCCGCCCCGAGGGCCTCGAGGTCGTCGACGAGACCGTCAAGGGCACCATCCCCGTCGAGGTTGACTTCGTGGAGGAGCTCGGCTCGGACGCCTACGTGTACGGCCACCTGGTCGGCGACGAGAAGGGCGAGGGCCTGGGCTCCGGCGCCGAAGGCACCTCCAAGCAGCTGATCGTGCGCGTCCCCCCGCGCACCGCCCCCGGCCGCGGCGGCGTCCTGTACGTGCGCATCCGCGAGGGCCAGCAGCACAACTTCTCGGCCGCCACGGGCGTTCGCCTGCCCGAGTGACGCACACCTAGCGCTCACCCCCCTAGCAGCCCCAGCCTCGTTCGTTCATCTCCCGAACGAGGCTGGGGCTCGTTCGTGGGCGCGCCGACGCACGCACGTGTTGTACGCCGCGAAGTGTGCCTGACCTACTGTCGGGCTATGCGGGAGCCGCGAGAGATGAGAGAATGAGGGCATGACTTTGGACATTACGGCGGCCGCGGCCGAGCCCGCGCTCCTCGACCTCCCTTGGGACATTCCTCTGGAGGAGTGGCCGTCTTCCCTGCTCGCCGCGCTCCCCCGCGGCATCTCTCGCCACGTCGTGCGCTTCGTGAACCTGTCGGGTCGCGTTCTGGCCGTCAAGGAGATCGGCGAGACGGTGGCCCACCACGAGTACGACATGCTGCGCGACCTCTCGCGCCTGGACGCACCCTCGGTCGACCCGGTCGCGGTCATCACGGGCCGCGTCGGAGCGGACGGCGAAGAGCTCAACGCGGTGCTCATCACCGAGCACCTACAGTTCTCTCTCCCCTACCGCGCACTGTTCTCCCTGTCGATGCGTGAGGACACCGCGACGCGCCTCATCGACGCGCTCGCCCTCCTCCTCGTTCGCCTCCACCTCCTGGGCTTCTACTGGGGCGACGTCTCCCTGTCGAACACGCTGTTCCGCCGCGACGCGGGCGAGTTCGCCGCCTACCTGGTGGACGCCGAAACCGGCGAACTGCACTCCAAGCTCACCCCCGGCCAGCGCGAGTACGACGTTGACCTGGCCCGCACAAACATCATCGGCGAGCTCATGGACCTCCAGGCCGGCGGCTACTTCCCGATGGAATCCGACCCCATCGACGTGGGCGACCGCATCCGCACCCAGTACGACCTGCTGTGGACCGAGGTCACCGCCGAAGAATACTTGCCCAATGACCAGCGCCAGTATCTGGTCAGTGAGCGCATCCGGCGCCTCAACGACCTCGGCTTCGACGTGGCCGAGCTGCGCATGGCCTCGGACGACACCGGTGAGCACCTCGTCATTCAGCCCAAGGTGGTCGACGCGGGACACCACAACCGCAAGTTCATGCGCCTGACGGGCATGGACGTCGGCGAGCATCAGGCCCGCCGCCTCCTCGCTGACATCGACGTGTGGCGCGCCACCCACGACATGCAGGACGTTCCCCTGGAGGAGGCCGCCCACGAGTGGCTCACCGACGTCTTCACCCCCATCGTCCGCGCGATTCCCCGCGAGCTGGCGGGCAAGCTGGAGCCCGCGCAGCTGTACCACGAGTACCTCGAGCACCGCTGGTACATGGCCCAGCAGGCCGGCCACGACGTCCCGCGCGAGGAGGCCCTCGCCTCCTACATCACCAACATCCTGCAGTCGAAGCGCGACGAGGCCGTCCTCATCGAACCCGCTTCGGAGCGTTCCTCCTCGTTCAACGCGACATCGCACCCCGACCTATGGTGAAGGGGTACCGATACTCACCCCCCGCACGCTAGGAGCCATCATGTCTGATTTCCCCCGAATTTACGCCCACCGCGGCGCGTCCTCGCTGGCGCCGGAGAACACGATCGCCGCGTTTTCGAAGGCCATGGAGGTCGGCGCCCGCTGGTTCGAGTTCGACGTGGACATCATCGGCGACGGATCCCTGATCGTCATCCACGACGACACCCTGGATCGCACGACGACGGGGTCCGGCTCCTACTACCAGCTCGGGTTCTCGGACATCCGCCGACTGGATGCGGGCCGCTGGTTCTCGGACACGTACCGCTTCGAGCGCATTCCCGAGGCCGCGGACGTGCTCGCCTTCGCGCACGCTCAGCAGATGGGCGCAAACCTGGAGATCAAGCCCTGCGCGGGCGGCGACCGCCTGCGCGAACGCCTCATCGAGGCCCTGGCCGTCACGCTCGCCGGGGACAAGGTCCCCTCGCGCCTCCTCGTATCCTCCTTCGACCATGAGCTGCTGGCGGCCTTCCACGAGGCCTGCCCGTCGGTTGCGCTCGGCTGGCTCATCGAGCGCGCCTCCGAGGAGTGGCGTGAGGGCGCTACCGCCCTCGGCGCCGCGGCGATCCACCCTGGCGTTGAGGGGCTCACCGAGTCTGACGTGCGCGCCATGCGCGACGCCGGCTTCGAGGTCAACGTGTGGACCGTCAACGACGTGGAGCAGGCCCGCGAGCTGGCCTCGTGGGGCGTCACGTGCATCTTCACGGATCGCCCGCAAGATTTCCCCGCCGAGGCCTTGGCGCGCTAAGGGGTAGGCACGCCCGCTCCCCTCACAGACGTAACGGCCGGGGTCGCTGACGCGACCCCGGCCGTTTAC
>NZ_JAPWAG010000017.1:0-51989 GCF_041432775.1 Pauljensenia sp. 20925_1_34
TTCAAAGTTTGAAATAGTCGCGAGGGAATTACGTGCGACATTGATAGAGCAGGCCCGGCGGCGCCCCACGGCGCCCGGCGGCAAGCAGGCCCGGCGGCAAGCAGGCCCTCAGGCACCAAGACAGGGTCCCAGAGTCAGAAGGCACCGTGAACCCGGGCGGCTAGTGACTACGGTTAACGCGGCCACGGCCTCGTCGATAGAAGAGTCGGGCCCGGCACTCCACCGAGTACCGGGCCCTTCCGCTCAGCGTCAGTCGAGCGAGATGGGCGTGACGCCGTAGGGCGACAAGCCAGCCACTCCCCCGTCGCGCGCGGTCAGCACGCTCACGCCGTCAGCCATGATCGCAATCGAATGTTCCCAGTGGGCAGCGTCGCGGCCATCAACCGTGCGCACGGTCCACTCGTCGTCATCCGTCTGCGAGGCGATGTCGCCGCGCGTGAGCATCGGCTCAACGGCCAGCACCATGCCGGGCTTCAAGCGAGCCTGGATACCGCGAACGTTGTAGTTGAGGACGTCCGGCGGCATGTGCATCCTCGTGCCGATGCCGTGTCCCACGAACTCTTCGACGATGCCGGCCTCCCAGCCGTTGATGAGCGCGTTCTCGGCGACAACCGTCTCGACCGCCTTGCCGACCGCGCTGATGCGCTTGCCGGTCGCGAGGCCAGCCAGCGCCGCCCACAGGGATTCGCGCGTCACAGCGTCGAGCTGACGACGTTCACGCAGCAGGTCCTCGTCCACACCGGCAATCGAACCCGACGCGCGAATACCGGCCGCGAAGTCCTCATCAGAGACGAACTGCTCGCCAACGATCACGCTGAACGCCGCGTCGCCATGCCACTGACGGCCGCCGCGGTCGACGAACGCGCCGCAGTCAAAGGACACGATGTCGCCGGGAGCCAACTCGTAGTCGCCGGGGATGCCGTGGACGATCACGTCGTTGACCGAGATGCACACCGTCGCCGGGTAGCCGTAGTAGCCCTTGAAGTTGGACGTGGCGCCACCGTCGGCGATCGCCTGGGCACTCACCTCGTCCAGCTCGCGGGTTGTCACGCCCGGGCGCACGGCAGCGCGCAGCGACTCGTGGATCGACGCGACGACCAAGCCAGCCTCGCGCATCCACCGCAGCTGCTCGACGGTCTTGAGCTCGATGTGCGGCATCAGTTACTTCGCCACCGAATCCAGGATCGCGAAGATGCGGGCCGTGACATCGTCGATGCTGCCGCGCCCATCCACGACCTCGAGCATGTCCTGGTCCACGTAGTACGTCGCCACGGGCTCGGTCTGCTGGTGGTAGACCTCGAGGCGGTGACGCATCACGGGCTCCGTGTCGTCCGTGCGGTGCTGCTCCTGCGCGCGCTTGAGCATACGCTCCACGACCTCGTCCTCATCGACCTGAATCTCCAGGACAACGTCGATCGACTTGCCCAGGTCCAGGAGCATGTCACGCAGGACGTGCGCCTGCTCCACCGAGCGGGGGTAGCCGTCCAGCAGGAAGCCCTTGGCCGTGTCGGGCGCAGCCAGACGCGCCTTCACCATGGCGTTCGTGACCGAATCCGGAACGAACTCGCCACGATCCATGTAAGCCTGCGCCTGCTTGCCGATCTCCGTACCCTCCGCCATGTTCGCGCGGAAGATGTCGCCCGTCGAAATGGCGGGGATGTCCAGGCGCTCAGCGATGCGCGAGGCCTGGGTGCCCTTGCCAGCTCCGGGAGGGCCGAGGAGGATGACGACTGTCATTTCAGGAATCCTTCGTAGTGATGCTGCTGCAGCTGAGTGTTGATTTCCTTCACCGTCTGCAGACCAACGCCGATGATGATGAGGAGCGTCGTACCACCGAAGGGCATCTGCGAGCTCGACAGCTTCAGCGGGATGATAGCGAACGACGGCAGGAGGGCGATGATCACCAGGTAGAGAGCGCCGGCCGTCGTGATTCGGTTGATCACGAAACGCAGGTACTCAGCCGTGGGACGACCCGCACGGTACCCGGGGATAAAGCCTCCGTACTTCTTCATGTTGTCCGCGACCTCGTCCGGGTTGAACGTGATCGCCGTGTAGAAGAAGGCGAAGAACAGTGTCATGAGCCCGTAGATCGTCAGGTAGAAGCCGCTACCCTGCGTGAAGTGCGAAGAGATCCACTGGACCCAGGCGTCCTGAGGCTTGCCGAACTGAGCGATCATCGGAGGCAGCGCCAGGATCGAGGAGGCGAAGATGACGGGAATAACGCCCGACATGTTGATCTTCAGAGGAATGTAGGTGGTGGTTCCGCCGTACTGGCGGCGCCCAATCATGCGCTTGGCGTACTGGACCGGGATCCGGCGCTGAGCCTGCTCAATGTACACAACGGCGATAGCGACGACGAGCAGCAGCGCGACGATCGCAGCGACCGAACCCCACTTGCCAGCCTGGCCGATCGACAGAAGCTGCTCGGGCAGACGAGCGGCAATCGAGGTGAAGATCAGGAGGGACATACCGTTGCCGATGCCGCGCTCCGTGATGAGCTCGCCGAGCCACATGATGACGCCGGTACCGGCCATCATGACGATGATCATCATGATGAAGGTCAGGACCGAATGATCGCGAATAACGGGCTCGGAGCAGGCCTGGAAGAGCTGGCCGCTGCGGGCCAGCGAGATCGTCGTCGTGGCCTGGAGGACGCCCAGGAAGATCGTCAGATAACGCGTGTACTGCGTCAGCTTCGCCTGTCCGGTCTGACCTTCCTTGTGGAGGTCATCGAAACGCGGGATGACGACCCTCAGAAGCTGGATGATGATCGACGCGGTGATGTAGGGCATGATGCCCAGCGCGAAGATCGACAGCTGCAGCAGAGCACCACCCGAGAACAGGTTCACGAGGTCAAGCAGCGAGGCCTGAGACTCTTGCGCCATACAGCGCTGCACAGCCTGCGAGTCGACGCCGGGTGTCGGAATGAACGAACCCAGCCGGAACGCGGCCATGATGAACAGGGTAAAGAGCAGCTTCCGACGCAAGTCGGGGGTACGGAACGCCTGGGCAAATGCACCGAGCAAGGCTTCCTCCTACGGGTGATGGGCAGCGGGGCAAAAGCCCCTAGACTGACTTAGCTTACCCGACACGGGTAACAAATGGCGAGATCCAATCATTATAAAGAACGCACTTTCGCGTATTTAACGAAACACGTCGTGCGCGCAGCCCGCTCCTACAGCGAGTTGCTTTTGCGCGAGAAGGGCCGCTTGACACCCCTCGTCAGCGCGTTGAGGGCAAAGATAACGGGGGTGGTCCCTCACAGGACCACCCCCGTTCACCTCAGCGGGCCGAAATGGACCCGCCAGCGGCAGTGATCTTTGCCTCGGCGGAGGACGACCAGGAGTCGACCTCGACCTCGAGCTTGACGCTCAGTTCGCCGGTACCGAGCACCTTGACGGGCGCGGAGTCGCGAACGGCGTGCTTGGCGATGAGATCCTCAACCGTGACCTTGCCGCCCTCGGGGAAGAGCTCCCCGAGCTTGCCAACGTTCACGACCTGGTACTCAACGCGGAAGGGGTTCTTGAAGCCGCGAAGCTTCGGCAGACGCATGTGGATCGGCATCTGGCCACCCTCGAAGCCGGCAGCAACCTGGTAACGGGCCTTGGTGCCCTTGGTGCCACGGCCAGCGGTCTTACCCTTAGAACCCTCACCGCGACCCACGCGGGTCTTGGCGGTCTTGGCTCCGGGGGCAGGACGCAGGTGGTGCAGCTTAACGATCTGCGTCTTCTTCGTGGAGTCCGCCATTGTCAGTCGACCTCCTCAGCGGTCACCAGGTGACGCACGGTGCGAACGGCGCCCAGAACGGCATCCGTCTGCTCACGCACGACACTCTGGCCGATCTTGCGCAGCCCGAGGGTGCGCAGCGTGTCCTTCATGTTCTGCTTCGCGTGAGCAGAGGACTTGACCTGCGTGATCTTGATGTTCTTCGCCATCACTTAGCCTCCCCTGCAGCGGCCTTGTCGGCCTCGGCGGCCTCGGCAGCCGCGCGCTTCTCGGCCTCGCCCTCTGCGCGAGCGCGCAGCATGGACGCGGGAGCAACGCGCTCGAGGGGCAGGCCGCGACGAGCGGCGACAGCCTCGGGCTGCTCGAGCTGCTTAAGTGCGTCAACCGTCGCGTGGACGATGTTGATCGCGTTGGACGAGCCCAGCGACTTGGTGAGCACGTCGTGGACGCCCGCGGCCTCCAGGACGGCGCGCACCGGGCCACCGGCGATAACGCCGGTACCGGGGGCGGCCGGACGGAGCAGGACGATACCGGCGGTATCGCGGCCCTGCACCACGTGCGTGATCGTGCGGCGGATCATCGGGACGCGGAAGAAGTTCTTCTTCGCCTCCTCGACGCCCTTGGAAATGGCCTGGGGAACTTCCTTGGCCTTTCCGTAGCCGACGCCCACCGTGCCTTCGCCGTCACCCACGACAACCAGGGCGGTGAAGGAGAAACGACGTCCACCCTTCACGACCTTGGAGACGCGGTTGATGGTAACGACGCGCTCGATGTACTCGTTCTTGTTCTCGTTGTTCCGGCGGTTATCGCGATCGTTGCCGCGGCCGGAGCGGCGCTCACGGCGATCGTTGTTCTCGCCCGCGCCCGAACCGTTCCTGTCTCGCTGCTGTGCAGCCATCAGATGATCTCTCTTTCTTTCGGCTCGTTCACAGCTCGAGTCCGCCCTCACGGGCGGCCTCGGCAACGGCCGCAACGCGACCTGCGTACTTGTTACCACCGCGGTCGAACACGACAGCGGAGATACCGGCAGCCTTCGCACGCTCGGCGATCAGAGCGCCAACCTTGCGAGCCTTGTCGGTCTTCGTACCCTCGGCACCAGCGAGCTCGGCCTCGATGTCGGAGGCCGACACCAGGGTGTGGCCGACCGTATCGTCGATGACCTGAGCCACCATGTGGCGGTTCGAACGGGTGACGACCAGACGGGGACGCTCGGGCGTGCCGTTGATCTTCTTGCGGAGGCGGAGGTGACGGCGCTTGCGAGCGACGAACTTGCCCTTGCCCTTGATCGAGTAAGCCATCACTTACCAGCCTTTCCGACCTTGCGACGGATGGTCTCGCCCACGTAGTGGATGCCCTTGCCCTTGTAGGGCTCCGGCTTCTTCAGCTTGCGGATGCGAGCAGCAGTCTCACCGACGAGCTGCTTGTCGATACCCGACACCGAGAACAGCGTCTGGGACTTCGGCGCAATCGTGAACTCGATGCCCTCGGGCGGGGTGATGGTGATCGTGTGGGAGAAGCCCAGGGAGAACTCAAGGTCCTTGCCCTTGGCAACCACGCGGTAACCGGTACCCGTGATCTCGAGATCCTTCTTGTAGCCCTCAGTCACACCAACGATCATGTTGGCGATCAGGGTGCGGGACAGTCCGTGGAGCGAACGCGAGGTGCGCTCGTCGTTCGGACGCTCGACGATAACCTGGCCGTCCTCGATCTTCGCGGTGATCGGCTCGGCGACAACGTGGGAGAGGGTGCCCTTGGGGCCCTTCACGGTCACGTTCTGGCCGTCGATCACGACGTCGACGCCGGCGGGGATAGCGATGGGGTTCCTACCAATTCGCGACATTGTTCAGCCTCCTCATCACCAGATGTAGGCGAGGACTTCCCCACCCACACCCTTCTCGGCTGCCTGGCGGTCGGTGAGCAGGCCGGAGGACGTGGACAGGATCGCCACGCCGAGGCCGCCGCGGACCTTGGGCAGGTTGGTGGACTTGGCGTACACGCGCAGACCGGGCTTGGACACGCGCTTGAGCCCCTGGATCGCAGCCTCACGGTGCGAGCCGTACTTCAGGTTGATCGTCAGGGTCTTGCCCACGCGGGCATCCTCGACGGTGGTCGAGGCAATGTAGCCTTCCTCGACCAGGATGTTCGCAATCGCGTTCTTGAGCTTCGAGTACGGCATGGAAACCGCATCGTGGTGCGCACGATTCGCGTTGCGCAGACGCGTCAGCATGTCTGCAATCGGGTCTGTCATTGTCATGGGGGTTTATTCCCCTTCCTCGTCGCGGTTTCTCCGGTTACCCGGGACCTGCGACGTTCGTTTTACCAGCTGCTCTTGGTGACACCGGGGAGTTCGCCGCGGTGGGCGAGCTCGCGCAGGCACACGCGGCACAGTCCGAACTTGCGGTACACCGAGTGCGGACGACCGCAACGGTTGCACCGGGTGTAGGCACGCACGCCGAACTTCGGCTTGCGGGCAGCCTTGACCTTCAGGGATGTCTTGGCCATGGGTCAGTCCTCCTTGAACGGGAAGCCGAGGTGACGGAGAAGGGCGCGACCCTCTTCGTCGGTGGTGGCCGAGGTGACAACCGTGATGTCCATGCCGCGCACTCGGTCGATCGAGTCCTGGTCGATCTCGTGGAACATCGACTGCTCCGTGAGACCGAAGGTGTAGTTGCCGTGACCATCGAACTGCTTGGAGGACAGTCCGCGGAAGTCACGGATACGGGGAAGCGCCGTCGAGAGGAGGCGGTCCAGGAACTCCCACATGCGGTCGCCGCGAAGCGTGACGTGCGCACCGATCGCCTGGCCCTCGCGCAGCTTGAACTGCGCGATGGACTTCTTGGCGCGGGTGGTCACGGGCTTCTGGCCGGTGATCGCGGTAAGGTCGCGGATAGCGCCCTCGAGTGCCTTCGAGTCGCGAGCGGCCTCGCCGACACCCATGTTGACGACAATCTTCGTCAGTCCGCCGACCTGCATGACGTTCTCGTGCTTGAACTCAGCACGGAGCGCCTCGCGGATCTCGGAGTTGTACTTTTCCTTCAGACGCGGGGCCATGCTCAGATCTCCTTGCCCTGCTCAACGCCGCGCTTCGCGCCACCACGAGCCACGCGGACTCGGACGGTGCGGGTGCGGCCGCCGCGCTCAACGGTGTCCTCGCGGAAACCGACGCGGACGCGCTTCTTGGTCTCGGGGTCGACCAGAGCGACCTTGGACAGCGAGATGGGGGCCTCGATGGTCTCGATGCCGCCAGCGCTACCCTGCTGGCCCTGGCGCACGTGGCGCGTCTTGAGGTTGATGCCCTCGACGAGGACCTTGCCCTCGGCCGGGAACACCTGGATGACGCGGCCCTGCTTGCCCTTATCGCCGGGCTTCAAGGGCTCGAGGCCCTCCTCGGCGCGGCGGGCGTTGCGCTTGGCCAGCGCCTTCTCGTCGGACGTACGTCCGCGAACGACCTCGACGAGGTCATTCTTACGAATCTTGGCTGCCATGGATCAGATCACCTCCGGAGCGAGGGAGACGATACGCATGAACTTCTTGTCGCGCAGCTCGCGGCCCACGGGGCCGAAGATACGCGTGCCACGCGGCTCGCCATTGTTGTTGATGATGACGGCCGCATTCTCGTCGAAACGAATGTAGGAACCGTCGGGGCGGCGGGTTTCCTTACGCGTGCGAACGATCACTGCCTTGACGACTTCGCCCTTCTTGACGTTGCCGCCGGGGATGGCGTCCTTCACGGTGGCGACGATCGTGTCGCCGATACCCGCGTAGCGCCGACCCGAGCCACCGAGAACACGGATGGTCAGGATCTCCTTGGCCCCTGTGTTGTCGGCGACCTTCAGTCGCGACTCCTGCTGGATCATTTTCTATTGACTCCTGTCGTCGTGCCGGTTCTCTCCCGGTTTGTACCGGTCGAGCCTTGCCGAACGGATTTCGGTCTGTGAGCGAAGGTCACTTCGCCTTTTCGAGGATCTCCACAACGCGCCAGCGCTTGGTGGCCGACAGCGGGCGGGTCTCCATGATGAGGACGAGATCGCCGACGCCGCACTCGTTGTGCTCGTCGTGAACCTTGACCTTCTTGTTCTTGCGCATGACCTTGCCGTAGAGGGCGTGCTTGACGCGGTCCTCGATCTGGACGACAACGGTCTTGTCCATCTTGTCGCTGACGACGTAGCCGCGACGGACCTTACGCTCGTTACGAGCGGTGGTTTCTGCCATCAGGCTCACTCCTCAGTGCTCGGGGCGGTGCGGTAGCCAAGCTCCCGCTCACGCGCGATGGTGTAGATCCGGGCAATGTCGCGGCGCACGGTCTTCATGCGACCGTGATCCTCGAGGTTGCCAACGGCCTGCGCGAAACGCAGGTTGAACAGCTCGGCCTTGGCCTTCTCCAGCTCCTTGGAGAGCTGAGCGTTGTCCATGGCGTCGAGCGCCTCGGTGGTCAGACCCTTATCTGCCATCAGATGTCACCACCCTCTCGGACCACGAAACGGGTCTTGATAGGAAGCTTGTGCTGGGCACGGCTGAGGGCCTCGCGAGCGAGCTCCTCGGGGACGCCTGCCAGCTCGAACATGACACGTCCGGGCTTGACGGGGGCAACCCACCACTCCGGAGCACCCTTACCGGAACCCATTCGGGTTTCGGCGGGCTTCTTGGTCAGCGGGCGGTCCGGGAAGATGTTGATCCAGACCTTACCGCCACGCTTAATGTGACGGGTCACGGCAATACGAGCCGCCTCAATCTGACGGTTGGTGATGTACGCAGCCTCGAGCGCCTGGATGCCGTAGTCGCCGAACGCCAGTTCGGTGCCACCGGAGGCGAAGCCAGTGCGGTGAGGACGGTGCTGCTTGCGGTACTTAGTCCGACGGGGAATGAGCATTGGGCTCAGGCCTCCGATCCGGTCGTGGGCGCAGCGGCCTCGGAGGCGGTTGCCTCACGGGGAGCCTGCTGCGCGGCGGTCTCCTGGTTGGGGCGTCCACCGCGGCGGGGGCCACGGCGACCGTCGCGACGGCCGCCACGCTGGGCCTGCTCGGCCTGCTGGCGAGCGAACTCGCGCTCGGTGATGTCGCCCTTGTAGATCCACACCTTGACGCCGATGCGACCGAAGGTCGTGCGGGCCTCGTGGAATCCGTAGTCGATGTTCGCGCGCAGGGTGTGCAGCGGCACGCGACCCTCGCGGTAGAACTCGGAGCGGGACATTTCAGCGCCACCCAGACGGCCGGACACCTGGACACGAATGCCCTTGGCGCCAGCGCGCTGCGCGGACTGGATGCCCTTACGCATCGCACGACGGAAGGACACGCGGGCAGCGAGCTGCTCGGCGATGCCCTGCGCAACGAGCTGCGCTTCGAGGTCGGGGTTCTTGACCTCGAGGATGTTCAGCTGAACCTGCTTGCCCGTCAGCTTCTCGAGCTGAACGCGCAGGCGGTCGGCCTCGGCACCACGGCGACCGATGACGATGCCCGGACGAGCGGTGTGCAGGTCGACGCGAACGCGGTCACGCGTGCGCTCGATGCTCACCTCGGCGATGCCGGCGCGCTCGAGGTTGTCGGTCAGGAACTTGCGGATCGCGACATCTTCGGCCACGTAATCCGCGTAGCGCTGTCCCTTGGTGGTGGAGTCGGAGAACCAGCGAGACCGGTGGTCAGTGGTGATTCCCAGACGGAACCCGCGGGGGTTGACCTTCTGACCCATATCAGCGGTCTCCCTTCTTCTTGTCTTCCTTGGTCCCCACCACGATGGTGATGTGGGAGGTGCGCTTGAGGATACGACCGGCGCGTCCCTGAGCACGGGGACGGATGCGCTTCATGGTCGGGCCCTCGTCCACGTATGCCTCGAGCACGAGCAGATCGGCCTCGTTGAAGGTCTCGCCGGCGTTTTCAGCCTTGACCTTCGAGTTGGCGACTGCGCTCAGCAGCACCTTGCGGACATCGGTGGCGACGGCCTGCGGGGCGAACCGCAGAATGTCGGCGGCCTCCAGAACACGCTTGCCGCGAACCTCGTTCACAACACGGCGGGACTTCTGGGGCGTGACGCGGATGAATCGCGCCTGCGCCTTGGCTTCCATGTATCTGCCTCTTCTTCCGTGGGGCCGGCTCAGCGCCGACGTCCCTTACGATCGTCCTTGTCGTGGCTGCGGAAAGTACGCGTGGGAGCGAACTCTCCGAGCTTGTGGCCCACCATCGACTCGGTGACGAAAACGGGCACATGCTTACGGCCGTCGTGGACGGCGATGGTCAGGCCCAGGAAGTCCGGGGTGATGACCGAGCGACGCGACCAGGTCTTGATGACGTTCTTCGAGCCGGATTCGTTCGCGGCGTCGACCTTCTTGAGCAGGTGGTCGTCGACGAACGGGCCCTTCTTCAAACTACGCGGCATTTCAATCGACTCCTACTCAGCGGTTCTTGCCGGTCTTGCGACGGCGGACGATCATGCGATCGGACGCCTTCTTCGGACGACGGGTACGGCCCTCGGGCTTGCCCCAAGGCGACACGGGGTGACGACCACCGGACGTGCGGCCTTCACCACCGCCGTGCGGGTGATCGACCGGGTTCATGACGACACCACGGACGTGCGGGCGCTTGCCCTTCCAGCGCATACGGCCGGCCTTGCCCCAGTTGATGTTCGACTGCTCGGCGTTGCCGACCTCGCCGATGGTGGCGCGGCAGGTGGCCTCGACGTTACGGATCTCGCCGGAGGGCATACGCAGCTGGGCGAAGCGGCCTTCCTTAGCGACGAGCTGCACGGAGGTACCAGCGGAGCGAGCGATCTTGGCGCCGCCACCCGGGTAGAGCTCCACAGCGTGCACAACGGTACCCAGGGGGATGTTGCGCAGCTGCAGGGAGTTGCCGGGCTTGATGTCAGCGCCAACGCCAGCCTCGATGTGATCGCCCTGCTTGAGGCCGGTCGGAGCGAGGATGTAGCGCTTCTCGCCATCCGCGTAGTGCAGGAGGGCGATGCGGGCCGTGCGGTTGGGGTCGTACTCGATGTGAGCGACCGTCGCCGGGACGCCGTCCTTGTCGTGACGACGGAAGTCGATCACGCGGTACTGGCGCTTGTGGCCGCCGCCGCGGTGGCGGGAGGTCACGCGGCCGTTGTTGTTACGGCCACCGGTCTTGTGCAGCGGGCGCAGCAGCGACTTCTCGGGGGTGTCGCGCGTGATCTCGACGAAGTCAGAGACGGACGAGAAGCGACGGCCCGGAGTCGTGGGCTTGTACTTGCGAATTCCCATTGTTCAAATGTCCCTTCGGTTCTCAGGCCTGATCGCCGAAGATGTCGATGGTGCCCTCACGCACGGTGACGATGGCACGCTTGACGTCCTTGCGCTTACCGATCCCGTTACGGGTGCGGTAGGTCTTGCCCTTGCGGTTCTGGGTGGCGATGGAACCGATCTTGACGCCGAAGATACGCTCCAGGGCAATCTTGATCTCGGTCTTGTTCGCGCGGGGGTCAACCTCGAAGGTGTACTTGCCCAGGTCCATCAGGGCGAGCGACTTCTCGGTGGTGACCGGCTTCAGGATGATGTCGCGGGGGTTCTTGCCCGCTTCGATCGTGCTCACTTGGTCTCCTCCTTGGTACCGAGGAAGGCCTCCAGGGCGGCCTGCGTGAAGACGATGTCATCGGCGTCCAGGACGTCGTACGTGTTCAGCTGGTCGGCCCACAGAACGTGAACCTCGGGAACGTTGCGCAGGGACAGCGCGGTCAGTTCGTTGCCACGCTCGAGAACGACGAGAGCCTGGCGGTCCTCGACGATGGCTCGCAGGGCGGCCAGAGCAGCCTTGGTCGAGGGCTTCTCGCCTTCGAACAGGGCGGTGACAACGTGGATGCGGTCGGCGCGCGCACGGTCAGACAGAGCGGAGCGCAGAGCGCCCTGCTTCATCTTCTTGGGGGTGCGCTGGTCGTAGTCACGCGGCTGAGGGCCGTGGACGATGCCGCCGCCGGTGAAGTGAGGCGCACGGATGGAGCCCTGGCGAGCGTTACCGGTGCCCTTCTGACGGAACGGCTTCTTGCCGCCGCCAGCGACCTCACCGCGGGTCTTCGTCGCGTGCGTGCCCTGACGGGCGGCCGCAAGCTGAGCGACGACAACCTGGTGCATCAGCGGAATGTTGGTGGGGACGTCAAAGGTCGAACCGGGGAGAACGACGGAGCCCGCCTTCTTGCCCTCGAGGTCGATGACGTCAACGTTACGATCGTCAGCCATGATCACGCACCCTTCACGGAGGAGCGAACCAGGACCACGCCGTTCTTGGGACCCGGGATGGCGCCGCTGATGAGCAGCAGGCCCTTCTCGGTGTCCACGGCCTGGATCGTCAGGTTCTGAACAGTACGACGGTTGCCACCCATGCGGCCGGCCATGCGCAGGCCCTTAAAGATGCGACCGGGGGTCGCGCAAGCGCCGATCGAGCCGGGCTTACGGTGGTTGCGGTGCGCACCGTGGGAGGCGGAAACGCCGGCGAAGCCGTGACGCTTCATAACGCCGGCAAAGCCCTTGCCCTTGGTGGTGCCGGAGACGTCGACGGACTGGCCAGCCTCGAAGGTGGCGGCGTCGAGTTCCTGGCCGAGCTCGTAGGAGTCGTGCTCGGAGGTGCGGACCTCAGCGAGGTGACGGCGGGGGGTAACCCCGGCCTTCTCGAAGTGGCCCTGCAGGGGCTTGGTGACCTTACGGGAGTCAATCTCACCGAAGCCAAGCTGAATAGCGGAGTAGCCGTCGACCTCTTCGGTACGAACCTGGGTCACGACGTTGGTGCCGACCTGCACGACAGTCAGGGGCACGAGGTGGCCGTCGGCATTCCAGACCTGGGTCATGCCGAGCTTGCGGCCGAGCAGCGCCTTAATGGGCGCGCCAGCGTGCTGCTTCTTGTTAGTCATTGCAGATGTCCTCAGAGCTTGATCTCGATGTTGACGTCCGCAGGCAGGTCGAGGCGCATGAGCGAGTCGACGGCCTTGGGGGTCGGGTCGATGATGTCGATGAGCCGCTTGTGCGTGCGCATTTCAAAGTGCTCGCGGCTGTCCTTGTACTTGTGGGGCGACCGGATGACAACGAAAACGTTCTTCTCGGTCGGCAGCGGCACCGGGCCCACGACCGTGGCGCCCGCACGCTGTACGGTGTCCACGATCTTGCGCGCGGAGCTGTCGATGACCTCGTGGTCATACGACTTGAGCCGGATGCGGATCTTCTGTCCCGCCATGCCGTCTTACCTCTTCTCGTACAGATTCGCCGCCGGTCCCCGCACTCGGGCGTGTCGCACCCGTCGTGCTCGCGATCCCTCGCGAGGGACCGACGTCTTGTCCAAAGATCTTGGGCATATTGCCCGACCCATACGTGATGGCACGCATGGGCCACCCCAGATACGCTGAGGCAACCGTGCCATTCTGTCAGAGTTCCACCCGCGAGCACAATCCCAACGGCTTATTCTCGCATGTGAAACCACCGACAGAGTGGCGCCAGCGCGGTGTTTACCGCCAATGGCAGCAGCAACCGTCACCAAGAAACTAACGTACCCCGCACTCGGGCGTGTCGCAAGTGGGGATGCGTCACACCGCAGTTGTACGAGGCCTGCCTGGCCCGTGATGACAAGGTTATCCGCGCGTGTGGGGCCCGTTGCGCGCACAAGGGTGATCAGTCTCTCGAGACAAACCCATGCTCGCATCAGCGCTCCGCGTGCGACGGTGCACCGCTGTCAGCATCACGCGCGACAATGGGCACAACACCACTAGTAGCAACCAACAACCCTCACAACGCCCGGTCCACACAACCAGACCAGGCCACCCCCGTGTGGAGTGGTGACACGATTGCGAACGTCCCACACATGCGGATAGGTTAGCCACTCACGTATAGGTTAGCCGCTTACGGATAGGTTATGAGACTATCCGCATGTGCGTAACCTATCCACGAGCGCGTTACCTATCCGCAAGCAACGCAAATATGCCCACGCGGAGCACCACACTCCCCCGCCGCACGCCGGGCATAGCGAAGGGCCCCGCCTCCCACGTGGGAGGCGGGGCCCTCAATGCCGCTGGATCAGCAGCGAATCATATCTGAGACAAACTCAGAGGGTGATTCACTTGATGATCTTGGTGACACGACCGGAACCAACGGTGCGGCCACCCTCACGGATAGCGAAGCCGAGGCCGGGCTCCATGGCGATGGGCTGAATCAGCTCAACGGAGATCTCGGTGGTGTCGCCAGGCATGACCATGTCGGTGCCCTCGGGGAGGGTGATGACGCCGGTCACGTCCGTGGTACGGAAGTAGAACTGCGGACGGTAGTTCGAGAAGAAGGGGTTGTGGCGGCCGCCCTCTTCCTTCTTGAGGATGTAGACCTGGCCCTCGAACTCGGTGTGGGGCGTGATGGAGCCGGGGCGGGCCACAACCTGGCCGCGCTCGACCTCGTCGCGCTTGGTGCCGCGGAGGAGCAGACCACAGTTCTCGCCAGCCCAGGCCTCGTCCATGGACTTGTGGAACATCTCGATGCCGGTAACCGTGGTCTTCTGGGGCTCACGGATACCGAGGATCTCGACCTCAGAGTTGATGGGCAGCTTGCCACGCTCAACACGGCCGGTGACGACCGTGCCACGACCGGTGATCGTGAAGACGTCCTCGATCGGCATGAGGAAGGGCTTGTCCATGTCGCGCTCGGGGGTGGGGATGTAGGAATCCACAGCCTCCATGAGCTCCTCGACCTTGGCAACCCACTCCGGGTCGCCCTCGAGGGCCTTCAGAGCGGAAACCTGGATGATCGGGGCGTCGCGATCGAAGTCCTGGGACTCGAGCAGGTCGCGGCACTCTTCCTCGACCAGTTCCATCATTTCCTCGTCGTCGACCATGTCGGACTTGTTGAGGGCGATGAGGATGGTGGGGACGCCGACCTGACGGGCGAGCAGGACGTGCTCGCGGGTCTGGGCCATGGGGCCGTCGGTGGCGGCGACCACGAGGATCGCGCCGTCCATCTGGGCAGCGCCGGTGATCATGTTCTTGACGTAGTCGGCGTGGCCGGGGGCGTCAACGTGCGCGTAGTGACGCGCCTCGGTCTGGTACTCGACGTGGGAGACGTTGATCGTGATGCCACGATCGCGCTCCTCGGGAGCGTTGTCGACCTGATCGAAGGGGGTGAACTCGTTCAGATCGGGGTACTTGTCGTGCAGCACCTTGGTGATAGCTGCCGTCAGCGTCGTCTTGCCGTGGTCAACGTGACCAATCGTGCCGATGTTGACGTGCGGCTTGGTGCGCTCAAACTTGGCCTTCGCCACTTGTGTCCTCCTGGACTCGGGTAGAAATTCTCAGCCTACGGCTAGGTGCCACTTTAACACCACTGGGGCTTGAGACCTACTGGGTTTACTTGTGTGTGAGGCGGCTCGCAGGGGCAGGTCACCCTGCCCCCACGAGCCCCCGGTGGGACTCAGTTGCCCCGAGACTTGCCGACGATCTCATCCGCGACCGCGCGCGGAACCTCGGCGTAGCTGTCGAACTCCATGGAGTAGACAGCGCGGCCCTGCGTCTTGGAGCGCAGGTCGCCCACGTATCCGAACATCTCGGACAGCGGCACCTGAGCCTTCACGACGCGGACGCCGTGCTGCTCATCCATCGAGGAGATCTGGCCACGACGGGAGTTGAGGTCGCCGATGACGTCGCCCATGTACTCCTCGGGAGTACGGACCTCGACGGCCATGATGGGCTCGAGGAGGACGGGGTTCGCCTTCTTAGCAGCTTCCTTCAGCGCCATCGAGCCAGCAACCTTGAACGCCATTTCGGAGGAGTCAACCTCGTGGTAGGCGCCGTCGAGCAGCGTGGCCTTGATGTCAACCATCGGGTAGCCGGCGAGAACGCCGGACTGCATGGCGTCCTTGATGCCTGCATCGACCGAGGGGATGTACTCGCGCGGAACGCGGCCACCGGTGACCTTGTCCTCGAACATGTACTCTTCCTCGGAGTCCGCCGGGAGCGGCTCAAGGGCGATGATGACACGCGCGAACTGACCGGAACCACCGGTCTGCTTCTTGTGCGTGTACTCGTACTTCTCGACCGTCTTACGGATGGTCTCACGGTAGGCAACCATCGGGTTACCAACGTTGGCCTCGACCTTGAACTCGCGACGCATACGGTCGACGATGATGTCGAGGTGCAGCTCGCCCATACCACCGATGATGGTCTGGCCGGTCTCGGGATCGAGCTCGACGGTGAACGTCGGGTCCTCTTCCGCGAGCTTCTGGATGGCGACGCCCATCTTCTCCTGGTCGGCCTTCGACTTGGGCTCGACGGCAACCTGGATAACGGGGGCGGGGAAGGTCATCGACTCGAGGACGATCGGCTTGTCGATAGCGGCAAGCGTGTCACCCGTGGTCGTGTCCTTCAGGCCGATGACCGCGTAGATGTGGCCAGCGTGCGCCACGTCGACGGGGTTCTCCTTGTTGGAGTGCATCTGGAAGATCTTGCCGATGCGCTCCTTCTTGCCCTTGGTCGAGTTGAGGACCTGGGAACCGGACTCAACCTTGCCGGAGTACACGCGGATGAAGGTGAGCTTGCCGTAGAAGGGGTGAGCGGCGATCTTGAAGGCCAGAGCGGAGAAGGGTTCCTTCTCGTCGGGCTTACGAATCTCGGTCTCTTCCTCGGTCTCAGAGCCGGGGAGGAAGCCGCGAACGTCGCCGATGTCGAGCGGCGAGGGCAGGAAGTCCACGACGGCGTCGAGGACGGGCTGCACGCCCATGTTGCGCAGAGCGGTACCACAGTACACGGGGAAGGCGCGAGAGGAGATGGTCAGGAGGCGGATACCTTCCTTGATCTGCTCGAGCGTCAGGTCACCGTTCTCCAGGTACGCCTCGGTCAGCTCGTCGGAGCCCTCAGCGGCGGCCTCGACGAGGGCCTCACGGTACTCCTCGGCCTGTTCCTGGTACTCCTCCGGGATGGGGCCGCGCACAACGAGGGAGCCGAGCGTGTCGTTGCCCTTGTCGTCCTTGGTCGGGTAGGTCAGCGCCTCCATGGTCAGCAGGTCGATGTTGCCAACGAAGTCGTTCTCGGCACCCATCGGGAGCTGCATGACGATCGGGGTCGCGTGGAGACGATCCTTAATCGTGCCAACCGAGAAGTAGAAGTCGGCACCCATCTTGTCCATCTTGTTGATGAAGCAGATACGGGGGACGTCGTACTTGTCGGCCTGACGCCACACGGTCTCGGACTGGGGCTCAACGCCCTCCTTGCCGTCGAACACGGCGACAGCGCCGTCGAGGACGCGCAGCGAGCGCTCAACCTCAACGGTGAAGTCAACGTGACCGGGGGTGTCAATAATGTTGATCTGGTTACCGTTCCAGAAAGAGGTGACGGCGGCGGACGTAATCGTGATGCCGCGTTCCTTTTCCTGTTCCATCCAGTCGGTCGTCGAGGCACCGTCGTGCGTCTCGCCGATCTTGTAGTTGATGCCCGTGTAGAACAGGATTCGTTCCGTCACGGTCGTCTTGCCGGCATCGATGTGAGCCATGATGCCAATGTTGCGGACCTTGTTGAGATCCGTCAGCACCTCTAGTGCCACGAGTGTGGTTCCTTCGTTCGAAGTGGTAGGTGTATTTGCTGCGTGAGACGAGGCCCGGTTGCCCAGGCCTCGTCTTTACATCACCAGCGGTAGTGCGCGAAGGCGCGGTTGGACTCAGCCATCTTGTGCATGTCCTCACGACGCTTCACAGCGGCGCCGAGGCCGTTGGAGGCATCGAGGATCTCGTTGGCGAGACGCTCGGTCATGGTCTTCTCGCGACGCTGACGCGAGAAGTCAACCAGCCAGCGCAGGGCCAGCGTCGTGGCGCGCGCGGGGCGAACCTCGACGGGGACCTGGTAGGTCGCGCCGCCGACGCGGCGGGAGCGGACCTCGAGGGCCGGACGAATGTTCTCGAGAGCGCGCTTGAGCACGGAGACGGGTTCCTGCTCGGTGCGCTCGCGAACGGTTTCAAGTGCGCCGTAGACGATGCGCTCGGCGACGGTCTTCTTGCCGTCGAGGAGGACGCGGTTGACCAGCTGGGTCACGACCTTGGAGCCGTAGACCGGGTCATCGACGAGGGGGCGACGGGGAGCGGGGCCCTTACGAGGCATTACTTCTTCTCCTTCTTCGCGCCGTAACGGGAACGGGCCTGCTGACGGCCGCGGACACCCTGGGTGTCCAGCGAACCGCGGACGATGCGGTAACGCACGCCGGGCAGGTCCTTCACACGACCACCGCGAACGAGCACGATCGAGTGCTCCTGCAGGTTGTGGCCCTCACCGGGGATGTACGCGGTCACCTCGATGCCCGACGAAAGGCGCACACGAGCGACCTTTCGCAGAGCCGAGTTCGGCTTCTTCGGCGTGGTGGTGTACACACGGGTGCACACGCCGCGACGCTGGGGGGAGCCCTTCAGCGCGGGGGTCTTCACCTTCGCGCGCTTCGAGACACGTCCCTTGCGGACGAGCTGCTGAATGGTAGGCACTGGGTCTCCAGTTTCTTTCCGTCGGCGGCCTCCCCTCACTTTTGGGGCGGCCCTGATTGTCAGTCTTCCGCGACTGCGTTCACCCCCGTGTGGGCACACGTGTCCGCTGGGGGCCGGCGCGCCATGATAACCACGAGGGTCAGAGAATGACGCCCGGAGCTCCGACGGACGGAGCCCGCTCCCGGTTTCCCGGGCACAGAGGTTCCACAGAGGCGGGAACCACCCTCAAGGATAGCGGGCAATCCACCCGGGCGTCAAAGGATGTGTTTTGTGTTTCGCCCCTCATCCACGAGGCCGGGGCCGGTTTCGCCGCTCCCGTTTCCACGTGCGAGTGCCGGGGTTGTCCGGCGGCACGCCTCGCTGCCAACACGTCAGTGGCGCAGGAGGGGCCCGCAGGCTCTCGCCTGCGGACCCCTCCCCCACGGCTGTGACGCTCAGTCACACTCAATCGCGTTCGGCGATCCTGACGGCCTCATGACCGCCACTCGTCCGCCTTATCAGCCCCGGCCTCGTCAATGGAGGCCTTGCGAGCGCGGTAGCGGCGGATCGCGACCACCTCGAGTCCGAGCAGCGCCAGGATCGCAGCGCCGGCAACAACCCACGTGATGTACTCCCAGGTATTGCGGGTGACCTCGGGCTGGCCGTTGGCATACATCCACGAGTTCGCGACCGTGTAGAGGATGTTGTGCGATGCGCGGCGCAGAGAGCTCACGCCCGCGGCATCCTGCACGTTGACCGTCGCGATCGGCATGTCGATCGTCGCGAGCATCAGGTCGCCGCCACCGACACCGCGGAGGGCAGGCCGATCGAGCCGACACCGGTGAAGTTGTTGTTCAGCGAGGCCGGGCCGTCCACGTCGGACACGCGCAGCTTACCCACCGAGGAGATCGCAGGGGAGCCGTATCCGCCCTTGGAGATGAGGGTGTTCATGTCTTTGACGGACAGCTGGTCCCACTTCGGATCGTCGTAGTCCAGCCCCGCCAGGTCTCCCAGGACGAGGCCTTTGCTGGCTCCCGTGGTCGGCATCGTCGCGGTGCTCGCAGCATCGTCAGCTGAGGCGTCGTAGTTGGACGTGGCGACGAAGTTTGCTTTGTTAGCGTCGCTCATCGCGAAGTTCGTGGGAGTTGGCACGTGCGGAGATCTTGTAGTCCCCGGCCTCGAGCACGTAGGCCTTGGCATCCTTTGCATCGTAGGAGGCGAGCGAGTCGCGGTTCCCGGTGACGGTGATCGTCTGGGTTTCTCCCGGCTCCAGGAGCTTCGTCTTGTTGTAGGTCAACAGGTTCGCCGCGGACTTTTCAATGCCGCCATCCGTGTAGGGCGGGTTGTCGTAGATCTGGACGACGTCCTTGCCGGCGACCTGGCCGGTGTTCGTGACCGTCACGTCCGCGGACATGGTTCCCGTGGCCTCGTCGACCGAGATGTCGCTCATCGACTGGGAGAGCGTCGTTTAGGACAGGCCGAAGGGGTAGACGACCTCGGAAGCGTAGTCGATGACGCCCTCAGCGGCGGCCGTCTCGTACCAGCGGTAGCCGACGTAGATCGAGTCGTTGTCGTTGACGAAGGACGGCTGCGTCTGGGTGCCCTTGTTGATGGGATCCTCCTGGGCGAACTCCGTCATGTTCGTGTACTGGAAGTCGCCGAAGTTGTTGGCCGCGGGGCCAGACTTGATGTCGCGGGCGAAGGTGTCGGGAGTCTCCGCCGACGGGTTCACCTCGCCGTCAAGGATGCATCCCAGCGCGTTGAAACCAACTTGGCCGCCGGGGTCGCCCACACGATCGCGTCGATCTCCGGGTCGTCCTGGAGGTCGCCCAGCTCAAAGGCGTTCGCCGCGTTGATGACGACAACCGTCTTATCCGAGGTCTGCTTCGCCAGCTCAATCATGTCCTTCTCGGGACGGGTGAGCTCCAGATAGCCCTGGCCGTCCTCGAAGTCCGCGTATTCATCGGAGTTGTTGGTGTAGCTGAAGTAGGGGTTATTCGAGGTCTCCGCGTTCACGTCGCGAGGCAGGTCGAAGCCCTCGCCGCCCGAGCGTGCGATCGTCACGACGGCGGTGTCGCCGAAAGAGGTGGCGCCGGAGAGGAGGGACTCGGAGTACTTGTCCTGCGTGGGCTCGGGCAGCGACCAGTCAGCCTTGAACATGCCGACCTCGGGTCGCTCAGCGCGGTAGGAGGAGTACAGGTTCGTCAGTTCATCGTTCGTCGTTCAGCCCGCGTTGTGGAGGCCGTCCAGCGGGGTCGTCGTGGGGTTGTCCTTGGACAGCGAGCCGGAGCCTGTGCCACCGTAGATCGGATTGGTGGACGCCCACCCCCACACGTTCAGCGCGGACCCCTACGCCAGAGGCAGGGCGCCGTTCGCGTTCTTGAGCAGGACCATGCCTTCGTCGGCAATGTCGTTGCCCAGGTCCTCCACCTGCGCCTTCGAGGCCTCGGTCAGGACTCCCGACCCCGAGGCCAGGTCGAGCACCATCTTGAAGCCTCCGTACATCATCGAGACGACCGCGACGACGACCGCGACGAACGCAGCGACCCACGATGTCGAGCGAGCAAGCTTGCGTTGGGGCTTTTCGAGTGTAAAGACCGCGAGGGAGACGATGATGGCGAGCGCCAGCGCCACGCCGATGACGATCAAGGGGACCTTGACCGACTCAACCATCTTCCACACGTCAGACCAGTTGATGGAAAGCATGATGATTGTCCTCTTTCAGTTCCGAAACCCTGCATCCCAGAACCAGACTGGCTCCCCTCCATCCCCGTGTGTGTCTCCATAGACATGGGTCGCCGCAGACCAGAGGGCAGATGGGAACCGCCACCACCTATTTCACCGTACGGTTGGCTCCAGCTTGTGGGGTGCCGTCCGTTCTGTCGGTTCGGGAGCACAATCTGTCAGGGCGGGCTCGCTGGCGCCCCGCGGGCATCGCCGCCTAAGCGGAAAGCGACTCTCCCCGCCACCGACGAGGATAGCCACAGGGGATGCGCGAGGGCCCGGCCCCCTCGCGGGGACCGGGCCCTGTACCGTTATCGACCGGATCTCCGATCAGTGTGCGCGGCGCCTCGCCACAACGAGGCCGACGCCGGCGACGCCGAGCAGGCCGACGAGCGCGATGGCAACGCCGGTGTTCGCTCCGGTGCTGGCAAGCTTGGTGCCTTCAGTGCTCGTGCCGCCCGCAGGCTGGGACTGCTCGACAGTCGGCTGCGGCTGCTCAGCGGTGGGCTGGGGCTGATCGGGAGTCGGCTGGGGCTGCTCGGGAGTGGGCTGGGGCTGCTCGGGAGTGGGCTGGGGCTGATCGGGCTTCGGAAGCTCGGGGAAATCGCACGTCGAAGACAGCGAGGTATCGGACTCGGCGATGGCTGCGCCACTCGTCGTCGTCCCCGAGATCTTCACGAGCGGCGTAACCTCAGCGCTGCCGGTGATAAGGAACGAGAACTTCACCGACCCGTTGGCGGGAAGCTCGAGATCCTTGAAGGTAAGCACCTTGCCCGCGACCGTCGGCTCGGGGGCTCCGCTGGCCGACTGGGGAACGTAGGTGGCGTCGTCCGACAGTGTCGCGATGACCGTCTGGACTGACTTGACGTCCGGGTTCGGGTTCGTGATCGTCACGCCGATGGTGCGCGTCGCGGTGGAGTCGGCGCCCGGCTGGGCGACGGCGCATGTTGCGGAGGACAGCGCGACCTGGCCCTTCGGCGAGAAGGAGGTGATGAGTGAGTAGTCGGCCGTCGTATTCGGCTCGAGGGTACGAGTCCAGCTCAGAGCCATGCCGTTGTCCCGGTTGTCATCGGCGTGGTCGAGCTTGTTGGGCAGCGGCTCACGGTCCTTGACCTTGTCCCAGACCTCGCGATAGGTACTGTAGTAGTAGTTCGAACCGGCGGTCGTCGGGACGAACTGCTCGACTCGACCACGATCCGTATGCTCGCCGGTTTCCGGATCCTTCGCTCGGCAGATGACCGTCCCCGTATTCGCGTCGTACTCGCCGAAGCCGTGATCGTCGTCCTGGAGGTAGCAATCCGCCGCGTGGTAGAGAGTAAAGTCCTGAGCGGCATCCGAAATGTTCTTCACCGACGAGGTCGTCGCGTAGAATTCATTCCCCGTTGAGTAGGTGTCCGTCTGCGTAATCTCGAATCCGCCGCCGCGAACGACAGTCGTGAGGACCCACGGATCGGCTTGCGTGCCCGTTCCTGACTTGGATTGCGAGACCGGCGTCCAGGCGATCGCCCCCATCGACTCCGCAGCACCCGAATTCAGCTTCCCCGGACCGAAGAGCTCAGATCCCACAGCGAGGAACGTTCCACAGTCGGCTGGACCCGTCGCGGATCGAGAGTTATAGAACTCGTTATAACTATCGCCCTTGTAGTTGATCGAGCAGTTGAGGGTGTCGGAGATGGCGATCCGAACGAGCGGTCCGTCCGTATCCTCAATCGTGGGACCAGCGGCAAGGGCCGCCAACGGGTTGAGAACGAGGGTCGCGGAGCCGAGCGCAGCAATGACCAGTTTCTTGGACAGGCGCATGAGGAGACATCCTTAAGCGTTGATGGATAGTGTGCAACCAATCTAGCACCCGCATATCAGCTTTCCAAATGGTTGAACTTGTCATTTTCGCCCGTCAAAACCGCGCTCGAGATGCGTCGCCGTTAGACACCCTCCGCGCACTTAAGGAGAGTTAGCAGACACGACAAGGGACCCCGGCCTCGTCGCGTGTTGTACGGACGAGGCCGGGGCCCTCACGGGTGAACGATCCCGATTACTCGCGGAAGTTCATGCCGAAGTCGATGGCACCCAGTGCGTCGAGGAAGTCCTCGGACACGGAACCGTCGTTGAAGTCAGCCTCGGAGTAGTTCGAGTTCGCCATGGCCTCAGCCGTCGGCTCGACGATGACGTCGTTGTAGCGCGACAGGCCGGTGCCGGCCGGGATGAGCTTACCGAGGATGACGTTCTCCTTGAGACCCACCAGGGAGTCCGACTTGCCGTTCATGGCGGCTTCGGTCAGGACCTTGGTGGTCTCCTGGAAGGACGCGGCGGACAGCCACGAATCCGTGGCCAGCGACGCCTTGGTGATACCCATCAGCATCTGGCGGCCGGAGGCGGGCTGGCCGCCCTCGGCTGCGACGCGACGGTTCTGCGTCAGGTACGCCATGCGGTCGACGAGCTCGCCGGGCATGAACGTCGTGTCGCCGGGCTCCAGGATGGTGACGCGGCGCAGCATCTGACGGACGATGACCTCGATGTGCTTGGCGTGGATGCCCACGCCCTGGTCGCGGTACACCTTCTGGACCTCGTCCACGAGCATCTTCTGGGCCACGTTGCGGCCCATGATGCGCAGGATTTCCTTGGGGTCCAGCTGGCCCTCGGTCAGCGGGGTGCCGGCAGCGATGTGCTGGCCCTCGGACACGAGGAGCTTCTGGCGACGCGACACCTCAATGACCAGGTCTTCCTTGGCGTCGTCGCGGGTGATGATCACCTTACGCGCGCTCGGGTCTTCGTCGTCGATGTGGACGCGGCCGGCGGCCTCGTTCATCTTGGCTTCGACCTTCGGGCTACGCGCCTCGAAGAGCTCCTGGACGCGGGGCAGGCCCTGCGTAATATCCGCAGCGGAGGCGGCGCCACCGGTGTGGAACGTACGCATCGTCAGCTGCGTGCCGGGCTCACCAATCGACTGGGCGGCGATAATGCCCACGGCCTCGCCGATGTCGACCTGCTTGCCGGTGGCCAGCGAACGGCCGTAGCACTTCG
Source organism: Pauljensenia sp. 20925_1_34 (assembly GCF_041432775.1). Classification (NCBI taxonomy): domain Bacteria; kingdom Bacillati; phylum Actinomycetota; class Actinomycetes; order Actinomycetales; family Actinomycetaceae; genus Pauljensenia; species Pauljensenia sp. 20925_1_34. Next base: position 23,889 of record NZ_JAPWAG010000017.1, read on the forward strand.
CGCAGGTGCCGACCTGAGACTCACAGGTGAGCACGGAACGGACAACGATCTGCGCGACGCCGGCGGCGACGAGCTCGGCGAGCTGGTCGTCACCCAGGTCGCTGCCAGCAGGCATGACAACCTCGCCGGCCTCGTTGACCGCATCTCGAGCGAGGTTACGGGCGTAGGCGGTCGTCTCGATGGTCTCGGACGCCTCCCACTCACCGAACTCGTTCTTCTTCGCGATGTCGATCTTCAGGCCCGCGCGGGTACCACAGTCGGCCTCGCGGACGATGACGTCCTGCGACACGTCGACCAGACGACGGGTCAGGTAGCCCGACTCGGCGGTACGCAGAGCCGTGTCGACGAGGCCCTTACGGGCGCCGTGCGTGGCGATGAAGTACTCGAGAACCGTCAGGCCCTCGCGGTAGTTCGCCTTAATGGGCTGCTCGATCAGCTTCTGCTTCGGGTCGGACACGAGGCCACGCATACCGGCGATCTGCTGAACCTGCGACCAGTTACCACGGGCGCCCGAGTTCACCATGCGGTACACGGTGTTGCGCTCGGTGAAGTTCGCGCGCATGTCCTCGGCGACCTCTTCGGTGCACTGCAGCCACAGCTTGACGAGCTCCTCGTAGCGGGTCTCCTCGAGGATGATACCGGTCTCGAACTGCTCGACGATCTCGGCGGCCTTGGCCTCGTAACGGGCCAGGATCTCGCGCTTACGCGGCGAGGCCTGGATGTCGGAGAACGCAATCGTGATGCCCGACCAGGTCGACCAGTGGAAACCGGCCGACTTCAGGGCGTCGAGGCAGTCCGCGACGAGCACGTTCGGGTAGCGCTGCGTCAGCGTGTTCACGATGTTGCCGAGCTGCTTCTTGCCGACGACCTCGTTGACGAAGGGGTAGTCGGTGGGCAGCAGTTCGTTGAAGATCGCGCGGCCGAGGCTGGTCTCGAGGATCAGCTCGTCGCCGCTCTCCCAGCCCTCGGGGGCTTCCCAGCCCTCGGGCGGCACGGTGCCGTCGGCGAAGCGGATGCGCGCGGTCGCGTTCAGGTCCAGGTTGCCGGCGTCGAACGCCATCTGGGCTTCCGCCTGGCTGGAGAAGTAGGGCACCACGGGGTTGCCGTCTTCGTCCGTCTCGACGGGCACCGACGGGTCGGGCGTCGAGGTCAGGTGGAACAGACCAATGATCATGTCCTGAGACGGCATTGCCACGGGGCGGCCGTCGGAGGGCTTGAGAATGTTGTTCGTCGACAGCATGAGGATGCGGGCCTCGGCCTGCGCCTCGGCGCCCAGCGGCAGGTGGACAGCCATCTGGTCGCCGTCGAAGTCGGCGTTGAAGGCGCCACAGGCCAGGGGGTGCAGCTGGATAGCCTTACCCTCAATCAGCTGGGGCTCGAACGCCTGGATGCCGAGGCGGTGCAGCGTAGGTGCGCGGTTGAGCAGCACGGGGTGCTCGCGGATGACGTCGTCGAGGACGTCCCACACCTCGGGGCGCTGGCGCTCGACCTTGCGCTTGGCGGCCTTGACGTTCTGCGCGTAGTTCTTCTCAACCAGGCGCTTCATGACGAAGGGCTTGAACAGCTCCAGGGCCATCTGCTTGGGCAGACCACACTGGTGCAGCTGCAGCTGCGGGCCGACGACGATAACGGAACGACCCGAGTAGTCGACGCGCTTACCGAGCAGGTTCTGACGGAAACGACCCTGCTTACCCTTGAGCATGTCCGAGATCGACTTGAGCGGACGGTTGCCCGGGCCCGCGACGGGGCGGCCACGGCGGCCGTTGTCGAAGAGCGCGTCAACGGACTCCTGAAGCATGCGCTTCTCGTTGTTGACGATGATCTCGGGGGCGCCCAGCTCGAGCAGACGCTTGAGTCGGGTGTTGCGGTTGATGACGCGACGGTACAGGTCGTTGAGGTCGGAGGTCGCGAAGCGGCCGCCGTCCAGCTGAACCATGGGGCGCAGGTCCGGCGGGATCACGGGGATCTTGGTCAGCACCATCGAGGCCGGGGAGTTGCCGGTGGCAACGAAGGCGTTGATGACCTTCAGGCGCTTGATGGCGCGGGCCTTGCGCGGGCCAGAGTCGGAGGAGATGGTCTGACGCAGGGCGGCCACCTCGGCCGCCAGGTCGAAGGTCTCCAGGCGCTTCTGGATGGCGGAGGCGCCCATGTCACCCTTGAAGTAGGTGCCGTAGCGGGCCACCATCGCGCGGTAGAGACGCTCGTCGCCCTCGAGGTCGCCGACCTTGAGGTCCTTGAAGCGCTCCCACACGGCCTCGAGGCCGTCGATGTCGCCGTCGAAGCGGCGGCGGATCTTGGCCATCTCGCGCTCGCCCTGCTTGCGGGCGCGCTCGCGCTCCGCCTGCGAAGCGCCATCCTTTTCGAGGGCGGCCATGTCGGACTCGAGCTGCTCCGCGAAGTCGTTGATCGTGGCGTCGCGGTTGTTCTCCATCTGCTTCTTCTGCACCTCGAGTTCCGCGCGCAGTTCAGCCAGATCCTCGTGGCGACCCTTTTCGTCGACCTCGGTGATCATGTAGGCAGCGAAGTAGATGACCTTCTCGAGGTCCTTGGGCGCGAGGTTGAGCACGTAGCCCAGGCGCGAGGGAACACCCTTGAAGTACCAGATGTGCGTGACGGGGGCGGCCAGGTCGATGTGACCCATGCGCTCACGGCGGACGCGGGAGCGAGTGACCTCAACTCCGCACTTCTCGCAGATGATGCCCTTGTAGCGCACGCGCTTGTACTTGCCACACGCGCACTCCCAGTCGCGGGTGGGGCCGAAGATCTGCTCACCGAACAGGCCGTCGCGCTCGGGCTTGAGCGTACGGTAGTTGATGGTCTCCGGCTTCTTCACTTCACCGTGGCTCCAGACGGCGATGTCGTCGCCGGTGGCCAGGGTGATCTTCAGGCTGTCGAACGTTTTGGCGTCCAGCAAAGTTATCTCTCCCTATCAGATCGCATCGATGGTCGCCGCAGCGTTCGGACGGGCATCGAGGGTGATACCCAGGTCCTCACGCGCATTGAAGTCTTCGTCCTGCTCACGCAGGTCAATGACGTTGCCGGCCGCGTCGAGGGCTTCGACGTTCAGGCACAGCGAGCGCATTTCCTGGATGAGGACTCGGAAGGACTCGGGGATGCCGGGCTCGGGGATGTCCTCGCCCTTGACGATGGCCTCGTACACCTTGACGCGGCCGCTGGTGTCGTCGGACTTGATGGTCAGCAGCTCCTGGAGGGCGTAGGCGGCGCCGTACGCTTCCAGGGCCCACACCTCCATCTCGCCGAAGCGCTGGCCGCCGAACTGGGCCTTACCGCCCAGCGGCTGCTGCGTGATCATCGAGTACGGGCCCGTGGAGCGGGCGTGGATCTTGTCGTCGACCAGGTGGTGGAGCTTGAGCATGTAGGTGTAGCCCACCGAGATCGGGTACGGGAACGGTTCGCCGGAGCGGCCGTCGAACAGGCGCGCCTTGCCCTCGTGGTTGGTGAGGACCTCACCGTCGCGGGTCGGGTTCACGTTGCGCAGCAGGCCCGCGAGCTCGTCGGCCTCGAGGCCGTCGAACACGGGGGTGGCGACGTGGGTGCGCGGACCGGTCGTGATGCCGTCGGCGGGCAGGTGTGCCGTCCATTCTTCGCCGGCCTCGACAGCGGCCGAGGCATCCCAGCCCTGGTGGGCGAGCCACCCGAGGTGGTACTCGAGCACCTGACCGACGTTCATTCGGCCGGGGACGCCCAGCGGGTTGAGAATGATGTCGACGGGGGTGCCGTCGGCGAGGAAGGGCATGTCCTCGACGGGGAGGATCTTGGAGACGACGCCCTTGTTACCGTGACGGCCGGCCATCTTGTCGCCGATCGTGATCTTGCGTCGCTGGGCGACGTAGACGCGAACGGTCTGGCGCACGCCGGGGTTGAGGTCGTCGTCGTCATCGTTGAACTCGCGCACGCCGATGACGATGCCTTCTTCACCGTGGGGGACGCGCAGCGAGGTGTCGCGCACCTCGCGGGCCTTCTCACCGAAGATGGCGCGCAGCAGGCGCTCTTCGGAGGTCAGCTCGGTCTCGCCCTTGGGGGTGACCTTACCGACGAGGATGTCGCCGGCGGTGACCTCGGCGCCGATGCGGATGATGCCGCGCTCGTCCAGGTCTGCGAGGGATTCCTCGGAGACGTTGGGGATGTCGCGGGTGATCTCTTCCTCACCGAGCTTGGTCTCGCGGGCGTCGACCTCGTACTCCTCGATGTGGATCGAGGTCAGGATGTCCTCTTCGACGACGCGACGGCTCAGGATGATGGCGTCCTCGTAGTTGAGGCCTTCCCACGACATGTAGGCGACGAGCAGGTTCTTGCCGAGCGCGATCTCGCCGTTGGAGGTGGCGGGGCCGTCGGCCAGGACATCGCCGGCCTCGACGCGGTCGCCCTCGTCCACGATAACGCGCTGGTTGGTGCAGTTACCGGGGTTGGAGCGCTCGAACTTCTCGAGGCGGTAGGAGTCGCGGCCGCCCTCGTCCGTAGAGACGACGATCAGGTCCGCGGAGACCTCGGAGACGACGCCGGAGTGGGCGGCGAGGATCATTTCGCCGGAGTCGTGCGCGGCGCGCAGCTCCATGCCAGTGCCGACCAGCGGGGCTTCCGTGGTGAGCAGCGGCACGGCCTGACGCTGCATGTTCGCGCCCATGAGGGCTCGGTTCGCGTCGTCGTGCTCGAGGAACGGAATGAAGGCAGCGGCGACGGACACCATCTGGCGGGCGGAGACGTCCATGTAGTCTACGCGATCACGGGCGATCAGGGTCGGGTCTTCGCCGGCGACACGGCACAGGACGTCCTGCTCGGCGAAGGAGCCGTCAGCCTCGACGGGCGACGAGGCCTGGGCGATGTAGTGGCCCTTCTCGTCGTCCGCGGTGAGGTAGCGGATTTCGTCGGTGACCTTGCCGTCCTTGACGACGCGGTAGGGCGTCTCGATGAAGCCGAAGGGGTTGATGCGCGCGAAGGTGGCGAGCGAGCCGATGAGGCCGATGTTCGGGCCTTCAGGGGACTCGATCGGGCACATACGGCCGTAGTGCGAGGGGTGGACGTCTCGAACTTCCATGCCCGCGCGGTCACGCGACAGACCGCCGGGGCCCAGGGCCGACAGGCGGCGCTTGTGGGTCAGGCCGGCGAGCGGGTTGTTCTGGTCCATGAACTGCGACAGCTGGGAGGTTCCGAAGAACTCCTTGATCGCGGCCACGACGGGGCGGATGTTGATCAGCGTCTGGGGCGTGATCGAGTCCGTTTCCTGGGTGGTCATGCGCTCGCGCACGGTGCGCTCCATGCGCGCCAGGCCGGTGCGGACCTGACCCTGGATGAGCTCGCCGACGGCGCGGATGCGACGGTTGGCGAAGTTGTCGATGTCGTCGACCTCGACGCGGACCTCGACGGGTTCGCCATTTCGGGTGCCGGCGAAGGTCTTGTCGCCCTGGTGGAGGGCGAGGAGGTACTTGACGGTGGCGACGATATCCTCGAGGGAGAGGGTCGAGGCCTTGGGGTCGGCTTCGATGGCCAGCTTCTTGTTGATCTTGTAGCGGCCGACCTTTGCCAGGTCGTAGCGACGAGAGTCGAAGTAGAAGTTGTTGAGCAGTGTCTGGGCGGCGTCGACGTTCGCGGGCTCGCCGGGGCGCAGCTTGCGGTAGATGTCGAGCAGGGCTTCTTCCTGCGTGGCGACGGTGTCCTTCTCGAGGGTTTCGAGCAGGACCGGGTACGGCGCGAAGGTGTCGCGGATCTCGGACTCGGTCATGCCGATGGCCTTGAGGAAGTGGGTGACCGACTGCTTACGCTTGCGGTCGATGCGCACGCCGACGGCGTCGCGCTTGTCGATCTCGAACTCGAGCCATGCGCCGCGCGAGGGGATGATCTTCGCGCCGAAGGTTTCCTTGTCGGTCGAGCGGTCCGAGAGCTTCTCGAAGTACACGCCGGGGGAACGCACGAGCTGGGAGACGACGACACGCTCGGTGCCGTTGATGATGAAGGTGCCGCGGGGGGTCATGAGCGGGAAGTCGCCCATGAACACGGTCTGGGACTTGATTTCGCCGGTTTCGTAGTTCATGAACTCGGCGGTCACGTACATGGGTGCGGAGTACGTGTAGTCCTTTGCCTTGGCTTCCTCCATAGAGTACTTGGGGGATTCGAGGCGGTGGTCGTGGAACGACAGGCTCATGGTGCCTGCGACGTCCTCGATGGGGGAAATCTCGTGGAAGATTTCTTCGAGGCCGGAGACGTCGGGGACGTCGTTACGGCCGGATGCCTGGGCGGCGTCGACGCGGGCCTTCCACGCGTCGTTGCCCAGCAGCCAGTCGAAGCTCTCGACCTGCAGGCCCAGCAGATTGGGTGCCTGGAGGGGTTCGCGGAGCTTCGCGAACGAAATGCGGTGGCTGGGCTGTTTGGCGGTGCTGTTGGCAGCCAAAGGGGGTCCTTCCCTGCTGTTACGGTGCGCACGCTTCCTTATCACCCATTATCTGACGCGTCCTGGTCCGTCAAGCGCCTGTTACGACGGCTGGATACGGGTCACCTCGGGCATGATAAGGCGCAAATACTCAGTTTACCGTGAGTCGCATCGCGAGTCAAGGCTGAATGTGTTATGTGCAGGGGTTCACGGACGAGGCCGTGGCCGGTTTCTCCGTCAGGCGCGACGGGCGGCTCCCAGGCTGGGGTGGTGGTGCCCCAAGTCGGGCTTGAACCGACGACCCACGAAAGGGACCTGGGCGTCGGCCTGCCGAGCTCGAGGCGCGCCCAGCGGGTCACCATATTAGTCACCGACAGCAGGTGTCGCCACCACGCGAGACAGGCTGGACAACCACGCAACCCCCGATCAGAGCGGCTGCGCAGTAATGTGGAGACGATTCCCGGTCGCACGCGCAAATTTGAGGACAGTGTTGTAGGTCGGGATGCGTGCACCTCGTTCAACAGCCGAGATAAATGGCTGAGAGCTACCTGCTTTTTCCGCAAGTTCACGCTGGGTCATGCCAGCACCCGTACGCATAGCGTAGACGAGTTCAGCAAGTTCAAGCTGTTCCTCAGCGCGCTCCTCCAACTCACATTCCCGCGCCAGTTCCTCGGGCGTGTATGTGGCACGTGCTTCGCGCACCACCTCGTCAAAGTCATAGAAACCATCGGGAATTTCGTAGCTCATGAGCCGTTCCTCCGCTCATAGTCTTTCTGAGCGTCACGCGCACGCTGCACTTGTCGACGCTCGTTGTTGCGAGTCTTAGAAAAGGTGGTCAACGTAATGACACGCCGATCACCTTGCGCACAATGATCTGATCCGCCTGGGCTTGCTGATCAAACCACTGGCGAACCTCGCGCGAGACGATAACCGTCCACTCAGCTGTCACACAGCCAGGATAGCCTCAGGTAGATATATACGCACCTAGATATACATATGCTCGCTCCTCCCCACACGGGGATCAACAACACCGCAAGGGTCTATCCGTGGCTATCACCATCGACGAGGCCGTGGTCGATTCTCCCGGCACGCGCGGCGGGCGCGGCTCTCACGTGCGACTACAGCCGCCCTCCACCACCCTGCACAGCTCCCGTCACCCCGGCCGCCCTGTCATCGGAGCACAAGCACCCTTATTTCCGTGTCGGCCGCATCGACAACCACATTGACGGATGTACCGAAGGGGCCACTCGCGTCGATTCCCCGGAGGCAGCCATTCATACTGATGAACACAAAGGGCAGGAGTCACCCCGCGGCCCTGATCAGCTTGTGCACATCACACTTCGACGCCCCCAGAGTGCGGCAGCTCGGACAGTTCAGGGAAGCACGCACAGTGTTGATCCGCCTCTCGGTTATCGTCGATCCCCATCAACAGTGGCTGGAGACCGGCCACTCACCTTCCAGTGTGGGGTGCGCAAAGCCGTCTTGGACTACGCACGCGGCATCATTAATGACGATGACACCGTGAAACTGGGGGACGTGCAAAAGACTGCACGCCAGTTGTTTTACTGCGCCGACCGACTCATTAACGCCCCTTACAAGGGACACATCGTCATAGCCTTCGGCCACATTCTGAACATCAGCGCAGGAAGCGCCTGGAACACACATTTCATCAGACTGCGTCGATCAAACGGCGGTCCGACCAAAGTGACGATCATGATCGGCCCGGACCGCTACGCGCAGCTGCGCACCCGCATTGAACAAGCACAAATCAATCCGTCTGAATGGATGGTCATCGCGTGCGGCACGATCACAGGACGCAACAAGAACAAGCCTTACCTTGAGCCGCTTGACGGAGGCTCACTGTATTTTCAGCGCACGATTCCTCAAGGGGGAAGAGCATGAATCGAGCGACGGGCGGCTCCCAGGCTGGGTTGGTGGTGCCCCAAGTCGGGCTTGAACCGAATCGTCAAGGTCACCGCTCGTGTCGGTGAGAGTCTGGCGGGCAGATGTCGCGCTGCGTACATCGACGGCGTGCTCGAGGGTGGACCTGCCTCTTTCGAGGCGTGGGTCGTCGAGGCAATGACAGCCGCACTCACTCCGGCAGAAAAGAAGCGTGGGCGCAGGTATAAGCCGCTTGCCGCGGACAGGATCCCCAAGGGGCGACGGTAGGCTTAGTTTTCAAGCAAGGCAGTTGACGTGGCCCACACAGGTGGCTCCAACACCCCAAGTTGAACACCGGCAATGCCGGTATTTCCAGCACTGCCAGCAATGGGATGCAGCGTTAGTGCTGTTGATGTGTGTGCGTGAGAGAATTGGGGGGCCTCCGCGGCGTCAACCCCGGACCAGCAGTATTCCTGCCGGGGAGTTGACACCGACGAGAGGAGGTGACTGGGTGATGACGAAAGGCCATCGGCCGTCTCGAGTGAGGCGGCTGGGTCTGGATGGGAAGCAGAAAGCCCAGATCGCTGTAGCAGTGGTAACGACACTGCCGCAGCTGATCTGGGCGATTGCATTCCTGCTCAGCGCTCTCATCGGGCGCTGAGACCAGCCCGGATACCCGGGGAGTCGGACAGGTGACGCTGTTCGACTCCCCTTCAGTATGCCACATTGGCGTGGCCACGCGGAAGGGGGCGTGTGCGTTCACGCGGTTACGGGGAGGGGGAAGGAGGAGTTATGAACCCTACCCCAGATGCCCCGACGCTCACGATCTATACGACCCCCAATTGCCCGTCGTGTCATCTCACGCGCCAGGCGTTGGATCGCGCTGGTCTCACCTATGAGGTGATTGACCTCAGTGGGCGCCCGTATCTCGTTGAGCAGCTGCGCAGTGACGGGCTGTTGCAGGCACCGATCCTTGACGATGGCACGTCAAGGAGTGCGGGTTTTCGCCCTGATCGGATTCGCGCGATTGTTGATACCGCTACGCCGGCGCGCCTGACTGCTCGAGGAGCTCAGGTCCATGTGTCCGCTCCTGCGGCCAAGGCGCAGACTCATCGAGGCAGGGAACTCTGAAGAAGGGGCTGGGGTTCTCTATTGTCGCGCTTTTTGCGCTTCCTGGCGCGGCTCTGATGCCTCTTGCGATGCTCAGTGAGCCGAATGCGCCAGCTGGGAACGCTCGAGGTGGGAGCGGACGAGTGTCGGGGGTGCCTGAGGAATACCAGGATGTGGTGTGGCGCGCTGGCCAAGCGTGCGATGTCGTGTCACCGTCGCTGATCGCTGCACAGGCTGACCATGAGTCGGCACATACATGGGATCCACAGATTACGAGCTCGGCCGGGGTTCGAGGGATTGCTCAGTTCATGCCGGCCACGTGGGCCACCCATGGGCATGATGGGGATGGAGATGGGCGAGCTGACATTACCAACGGGGCTGATTCGATCTATTCGCAGGGCCTGTACATGTGCGAGCTCGCTCAGAACATTGACTCCTGGCTTGCCTCGAGCGTGTGGAGCATCTGCGTGAGGGTGTTGTTCTTGTTGTCCGTGCGTTGGATCGGTTGGCAGGCTCGAAGAGAATCGCTATCGAGGTAATTCGGGATCTGGGCAAGCGTGGGTTGCGGCTCCGCTCATTGACTGAGCCGTTCCTTGACGTGGATGCGTCCACGCCGATGGGTGAGGCGACTATTGGGATCATGGCCGTCTTGGCCCAACTGCGGATGTCGACGATCCGGGAGAATACGCGCAGGGGGGCTTGCGCATGCTCGAGCTGAGGGGCGTGTTGGCGGGCGTCGGCCGAGGGTGACTGGGGATCACTTGTAAGCGGCCGAAGCGATGTTTCGGGCGGGAATGACGCATGAGCAGATCGCATCGACCTTGGGGGCGCATCGGACGACGGTGACGCGCGCACTCGCCCGGCGCAGGCAGGAGCGCGAGCTCGGGGCACTTGGAGGGCGGGTCCCCGCCCGCGTTGCGGATGCACGGGGATTGGGCTGGGAGTGGTCGGTAGCAACGGGTGCGCGGCGCGCATGGGCGGCAGTGTCGGCGGAGGGATTGCTCGGAGAACGTCGCGCATTCCTCGGGGCTATTCGTTGCGATGATTGTCGATGTCGTCGGCCCAGGCGCGGAAACGCTGTTGGAGCGCGTGGAGCTGTGGGCCGTTAATGCCGTAGGCCGCAACTTGTGTCAGGCTGATGTCGCTTGCTCCGCGCAGACACTCTGCGAAGAATGCTTCGTCAAAGCCTGCATCGCGTTCCTGCAGGAGTTCGATGAGGCGCGCATCGGTGATTGTTCGGGTGGAGCGGATCGCATCGACGTCGAGGTAGTCGCGTGGGTAGCTCCTGGAGTACAGGGCGCTGAGTTTGTTGCCGACGGCGTCAGCAAGGTCAAGGACGGGCCCGATGTCGAGACGGACGGGTGTGTGGGCGCGCCAGTCGATGGCGAGATCAACGCTGAGTGGTGCCCCGTCTGGTGGAGTGACGGAGAGCTGGGCGAAAGAGGGGGTTGCGCGTTCGACGGTGACGTCGTAGTTGTGGGCAGCGAGGTGCTCAGTGAGGCTGTCTACTGCGTTGGGGAACCGCGTGGCGGCGTGCATGACCGTGAAGAGGTCAATGTCGTTGGTGGGGCGCTGCGTCATCCCGTGTTCACGGATTGCACCTGAGCCCGCGAGAGCGAAGTCCGCGTCTGCGAGGACCTCGAGCGCACATGCGATTAGCTGACGTTGCGACTGTTGTACAGAGAGAGCCATTTATTCCTCCCACACAGGACTGTGAAGCGATTTTCCCATGCGGCTGTGATCGCAAGGTCAAGGCGCAGTGTCGGCCATATGTCGGTGAGGATGTCGCGGTTGAGGTAGCGGCGTTGGTCTTCCACACTGCCCTCGCCGATAACGCATTGGTAGACCGTCGTTCGTTCGCCGGCGTCGTCGACGTTAAAGCAGCCATCTCCTGGTGCCCAACTCAAACGCACAGGGAGGTGCACGATGCCCGTGGATGGACCCGTGAGCTCATCGAGCGATGCGGGAACACAAAAGGGTTTTGTGTCGCGGTATGTGATGCGCCCACTCATGCCTCTCTCCTCTCGTGCTTGCGATCTGGCGACCCGCTCGCATGTCTAGCTTAGCGTGCGATGAAGCGGATGATGAGGATACGGCGGGTGGCAGCGCTTAGTCTGCCCCGCCGCATGTGTTCAGACGTTGGACTTCCAAGAGCAGAAGATAGCGCCAGGAGTCAGCGCCACTGCCGTTCCTGGTGACGGCTTTTGGATACTCCTGCTAGATAGCAGTGGGCGACCACTCTGGAAAGTAGGTGCCTGAGCGCAGCTTGGGGATCGCCACGTCAATGGTGCCGACCCTGGTGTCCAGGGGCCGGATGATCAGCGAACGCCACATGCACACGCACCACGCACACACCCACAGCCACCACAACAGCGACAAACACCCGTGCGGCACGCCTCCACAGTCGCCGACCACACGACACCAGGCTAGCCATCATGACGCCTGTCCCCACTCACCATTCTTATTCTGGAAGTAATGCACATTCTGAGAAAGAAACAATGTTCGAGACACAATCTGTCTCGCCTCATCAGTCACAGGACGCTGAATCAACACGGGAAGCTCCTTATCAAGATCTATGTTCCCGCTTGCATTCATCATCTGCTGATAGTTCGTCTGATCACGCGGATCCAGCAAATGCACCAGCCGCCACGACCCATCCACCACCTGAAGCTCGTAGGTACGCACAAGCCACCCAAACTCAACATGCGCATTCCCCACTGCCTCACCAACCGGGTTATCCACGGGCATTGCGACTCGAACAACAGCCGTCTTATAGTCAGAGTCAGGATCACACTTAATCACCTGCACAACCCCAGCCTCCACACGCGGAGACACAACAGGGTAGTTACCTTCACGATCTTTCCCGGAAAACATGTCACCGAAAAAATCTTCACCTACCGTTGATTGGAGCCTGAGGACACCCGGCACCACTCCAATCTCATCCAAGAAACTAAGCATCTCTTGTGAATTATTTGCAAGCATGACGTCTCGTCGTTCGGTGGAACCAAAGACTTTTTGGCTCCACTCTGCGCTGGCTTGGATGGCGCCTACACACGTTGCTGGGAATCGTGTACCTACTCCTTCAAAGCCGGGCGTCTGGCTCGTGGCGATGGCGCCGGTGCCCGCCACGACATCATCCATGGACGTATTCACCGGCGTCGACGGCGCAGACGACGCCGCGGGAGTGGGATCCCCACCCCTGCTGCCCCCTCTCGCCAGCACACCCACAAGCACACTGACAAGCAGGACATTCACCAAGACAAGACCAATCAGGAGTACCTTCTTCTTGTTCATCGCTCACCCACCCCCATTCTCTTTTAGGCGAACAAGCCCGCAGCAGCACCGAAAACCGTGGCGATACCACCCAGAGCCGCATACGCCTTATTACTGGCCACAGTCCCCCAGAACCCCACGTTAGGTGAGGTCTGCCCAAACGGATTCGTCACACCAGACTGAGCATCATCGATGGGGAACACAAACGGGTAGAGATTCATACCTCTTCTCCTAGCTACTTGTTGTTGATGGATCGATAGGTATCCATAATGGCCGCACCCAACCGGATGCCAGCAGCCCGCGTCGCGGGCGCAAGATCGCTGTAACGCGACATGTCACGCGCATCAATATGAGCGTCATAGGGAATGGGAACCGTGCGCGCACACGCGCCCTCCAACCACACCTGCCCCATATCACCCACACGACCAGTGGGCACCTGTTCAACCGTGGGAATCACTCTCTTCTATCCTTCCCTCGTTATGCAGGCAAGTCACGGCGGCCAGCCCTAACACCCACACCCTTATTAACCAACTATTAGATGGAGTGTTTTCCTTCAATCTATATGATTAACCGACGCCACGCCCCTCCTTTCACGTCTGCGTGCGCGCCCAAATTCTTTCACCCACCATACGCATCTACGCCCACCCCTTCACACGCGGCACCCATCATGAGACAACACGACACCACACAAGAGAAGAAAGAAGAAGGAGGGCCTGACACGAACGAATCGCGTCAGGTCCTTCCGTCCGTATCAGGTCAGATCAGAATCAACAGGCCCATCAGCAGCGGGAAGCTCAGGGACCGGAGAAGGCGCATACGACAACACCACACCCCCACGCACGAACGTCACGGGTCAAGTCCTGTGGAGTGGTGTAATCGTTTTGTGTCCTTCGGGTTGGGTTATGCGGTGAGTTTGAGTGTGGTGTCCTCCTGTTGGGTGGGTTGTGGTGTGAGTCGTGATGTGGTGAGGATGTCGAGGCTGAGGTAGCGTCAGCCTTCGGCCCATTCGTCGTTTTGTTCGGCGAGGACGGCTCCGACCAGGCCGATGATGGCTTGGCGGTTGGGGAAGATGCCTACGGTGTCGGTGCGTCGGCGGATTTCGCGGTTGAGGCGTTCATTGGGGTTGTTGGACCAGATCTGGGTCCATACCCCGGTGGGGAAGGACGTGAACGCGAGGATGTCTGCCCTGGCTTGATCGAGGTGATCCCAGGCGGCGGGGAGCTTGTCGTGGACGTAGTCCAAGAGCCGGTCGTATTGGGCGTTGACTGATGCGGCGTCGGACTGGTCGTACACCGAGTGCAGCATCGCTTTGACAGCGGGCCATAGCGCTTTGGGGGTGACTGACATGAGATGAGCGGCGTAGTGGGTGCGGCACCGTTGCCAGGCGGCTCCAGGCAGGTTCGCTGCGATGGCCTCAACCAGGCCCAGATGGGCGTCACTGGTCACCAGGCGCACGCCGGTGAGACCTCGGGCGACCAGGTCAGCGAAGAACTCCTTCCAGGCCGGGCCGGTCTCACTGGTGGATACGCGCACCCCCAGCACTTCGCAGTGTCCGTCATTGTTGACTCCGGTGGCAACCAGGACCGCGCACGAGACGACGCGCCCTCCTTCGCGCACCTTCATGGTCAGTGCCTCAGCGGCAACGAACGTGAAAGGCCCAGCGTCATCGAGGGGGCGATGACGGAACTCGTCCACATGTTCGTCCAGGTCGGGGGCCATACGTGAGACCTAAGACTTCGACAGTCCTGTGATCCCCAGGGTTTTGACAAGCTTGTCCATACGGCACGTAGACACTCCTGCTAGGTAGCAGTGGGCGACCACTCTGGAAAGTAGGTGCCTGAGCGCAGCTTGGGGATCGCCACGTCAATGGTGCCGACCCTGGTGTCCAGGGGCCGGTAGCGATACCCGTTGCGCCTGGTGTGACGCTGCGGGTCTTGTTGACCCCACTGGGCCCCGCACACCGTGTCAGCCTCCACTGAGAGCAGCGCGCTAATGACGTGCTGGAGCAGGGAACGCATCAAATCCGGGGATGCCTGGGATAACGCCTCGCCAAGCGAGCCAGCAGGGTCGATAAGATGAGGAGCGGTCATCGTTGTGCCTCCACATCATTTCGAGTCAGAAGTAGAGAGCTTTCTCGAAGGATCACACGGTGACCGCACCCATAACAAGCAACGAGCCGACCACCACACGGTGACACCACCATGTGGGACGCTACTGATACATCTGTGCCCCAAGTCGGGCTTGAACCGACGACCCACGGATTATGAGTCCGCTGCTCTGACCGACTGAGCTATTGGGGCGTGGCCATCTTAGCGGAGGAAGACGCTACCCTTCCACCGACACCCTCCCTGATCCGTAGGTCACGTCACAGCGACATAGGACCTTAGTCATGCCTATGGTGGTTTTACAAGGCCGCAGCCAATCAATTTAAGGAGATGGCATGAACGTAGCGGAACAGATCGTGAACCAGCTTGTCGATGCAGGGGTACACCGGATCTACGGCATTGTCGGCGATTCGCTCAACCCCATCGTCGACGCCGTGCGCAAAACCGGCGGCTCGACGAAGGGCGGCATCGACTGGATCCACGTGCGCCACGAGGAGGCGGCGGCGTTCGCTGCTTCGGCCGAGGCTCAGCTGACTGGCAAGCTCGCCGTGTGCGCGGGTTCATGCGGCCCGGGCAACCTGCACCTCATCAACGGCCTGTACGACGCGAACCGCACGGGCGCGCCTGTCCTGGCCATTGCCTCGCACATCCCGAGCGTCCAGATCGGCTCCACCTACTTCCAGGAGACTCACCCGGACCGCATTTTCGAGGAGTGCTCGGTCTACAACGAGCTCATTTCCTCCGCGGCGCAGTCGCCGCGCACGGTCAACTCGGCGATCCGCCACGCGGTCGGCTTGGGCGGCGTCTCGGTCATCACATTGCCCGGCGACATCTCTGACCTCAAGGCCGTTGAGCACGTTCCCACCTACGCGCCCGCGCGCCCCGCGACGCTTGCTCCCAACGCCACCGATATTGAAGAGGCCGCGGCGCTCTTGAACAAGGCCGACAAGGTCGCTATCTTCGCCGGCGCTGGTGTTGAGGGTGCCCACGACGAGGTCATCGCCCTGGCGGATGCGCTCAAGGCGCCGATCGGCCACTCGCTGCGCGGCAAGCACTTCATCCAGTATGACAACCCCTTCGACGTGGGCATGACGGGCCTTCTGGGCTACGGCGCAGCAGCTGAGGGCATGAACGACGCCGACGTGCTGATCCTGCTGGGCACCGACTTCCCCTACGACCAATTCCTGCCGTCCACCCCAACGATCCAGGTGGACACGCACGCAGAGAAGCTGGGCCGCCGCACGGACGTCGGCCTCGCGATCCACGCACAGGTCAAGCCCTTCATCGAGGCCCTGCTCCCCCACCTGCGCGCCGGCCGCACGGATTCCTTCCTGAAAGCCAAGATCAAGAAGCACTCGGAAATCATGCATGCACCCGTGGGTGCCTACACGCGCAACGTGGAGAAGATGCGTCCGATCCACCCCGAGTATGCTGCCCACCTCCTCAATGAGACGGCCGCGAAGGACGCGATTTTCACCGCGGACACGGGCATGTGCAACGTGTGGACCGCCCGCTACATTGATCCGCTCGGCACGCGCCGCCTCATCGGCTCCCTGCTGCACGGATCGATGGCGAACGCCCTGCCGATGGCCCTGGGCGCTCAGGTCGCCTACCCGAGTCGCCAGGTCGTGTCTGTGTCGGGCGACGGCGGGCTCTCGATGCTTCTCGGCGAGCTCATCACCGCGAAGATGTACGACCTGCCGGTCAAGGTGGTCGTCTTCAACAATTCGACGCTGGGCATGGTGAAGCTGGAGATGCTGGTCAACGGCCTGCCGGACTTCCAGACGGACGTCCCGGACACGAATTACGCGGACATTGCCCGCGCAATTGGTTTCCACGCGGAGCGCGTCGAGGACGCATCGCGCCTGGAGGGCGCCTACCGCGAGGCGTTCGCGGCGCCCGGCCCCGCCCTCGTTGAGGTCATCACGGACCCGAACGCCCTCTCGCTCCCGCCGGCCATCACGGGCGGCCAGGTCGTCGGTTTCGCGACCGCGATGAGCAAGATCGTCCTCAACCGCGGCATCGCTGAGGCTTTCTCGATGGCCACCTCCAACATGCGCAACATCCCGCGTCTGTAGGTCCCCCTCGGGAGGCCTTCCGGGGACGAGGCCGGGGCTGAGTCGCGCGACGCGGCCTGGCCCCGGCCTCGTGCTTAGGCGTACCGACGGGCGATTCTCACCGCGTCGGGCACGTAGGCGCGTCCGAAGACGGCGCAGTGGATCATCATGATGTGCGCCTGGTGCAGGGCGATGCGTTCGCGCCAGCCGTCCGCCAGGGGCGAGGCCTCGTCGTAGGCGGCCAGGATCCGCTCCAGGTGCGGGCAGCCGAAGACCGCGAGGGCCGCCAGGTCCTCCTCGGCGTGCCCGCCTTGGGCGGCGGGGTCGATGAGGACGGCGCTGCCCGGGGTCCACATGACGTTGCCGCTCCACAGGTCCCCGTGGGTGCGCGCCGCGCCGACGTTGTTGTGGCGGTTTTTCGCGTCTTCTACGAGGCGCGGCTGGTCGTGGTCGAATTCTCCGGATTCGAGGCGCTCGCAGAGCTTTTCGATGAGCGCACGCTCGGCGGCAGCGAAAACGCGTGAACTCACGTAGGGAGCGATGCGCTGATGCGCGTAGAACGCTCCCCACGACTCGCGAGAGGACGAGGCCGTGGCGCGCTCGCCCGGTCGCGCACGGTCGGGTCGCAGGCCGCCTTGACCAACCTCGGCGATCCCGCGAGCGCGCGGCCGCTCGGGTAAGGACAGTGGTGCCTCTCCCATCCAGCCCTCCCCCTCGAATCCGGGCGGGGGTGCCCCTAGGTGGCTGGCTCCGGCGGCGTGCGTGTGGGCGAGAGCACGGCCGAACTCCTCAGCCGCGCGAGGGGTTGGCGAGACGGACACCAGGCGCGGCTCCTCGAGCCACGTCGCGCCGTGATCAAGAACGGGCACGACGGCCGCGCCCGGGTCCGAGGCCTCGGCGAGCCATGCCAAGCCCGCGACCTCGTAGGCGATACGCCCGCGGCGGCTGTCCGTCTTTCTCATGGTCTCCATCGACGCTCCCCGTTCCGTGTCGTCGGCCCCGCGGGGGAACCGATCCTCCTACCCACCCATGCTATCGCCTGCCCCGCCACACACAGGGCGTGCGGAGGAGCGAGGGTGCCCAGGCCTCGTCCCGCTTAGACACATACCAAATAAACATCGTTATACTTCCGATTAGAGTAAAGTCCCCCGACGAGGATGTAGGCCTCCATGACCCTCACGACGACACAGAAGTCACTCGATACCCTGCTGACCGGCGACCGCCAGTACCAGATTCCAGACTTCCAGCGCCCCTACGTGTGGGAGGAGCCGCAGGCGATCGCGCTGGTCAACGACCTGCTCGGCGCGTGGCGCACGGACGACGGCGACTACTTCCTGGGCTCCGTGGTGCTCGTGTGTCACCCTAGCGGCGACGACGTCGACATTATCGACGGCCAGCAGCGCATGACGACGCTCTGCATCCTCCTGGCCCTGCTGCGTCACCTGGCGGGCACCGAGTCCGGCCTGCACGGGGACCTCAACAAGCGTCTGAGCGTCGCCGAATCGACGATCAAGGGGTTGGATGAGCGGCCGCGGCTGCTCGTGCGCGAATGTGATCGTGATTTCTTTGACACGTTTATTGTCGGCGACAATATCGACTCGCTGCTCGACGTCGATGCGAGTGCCCTGACCCCGGCGTCGGTGCGTCGCATCCACGACAACGCGCGGGCCATGCTCCAGGTGGTCGCCGACCCGGACGTTCTGTCGATCGACGAGATCCAGAATTTCGTCCAGTACCTGATGCTGCAGGTCTCCCTCATCGAGGTGTCCACCGACTCCTACCAGGCCGCGCACCGTATCTTCTCGGTGCTGAACACGCGCGGTGTCCCCCTGTCGGCGGCCGACATCTTTAAGGCGCGCGTGCTCTCCCACGTCGACGCCGACGCCCGCCCCCGCTACGCGAGCCTGTGGGAGCAGAGCATCGATTCCCTTGGCACGGAGAACCCGGACGCGTTCTTCGGGCATCTGCTCACCCTCGTCCTGCGTTCCCCCGCCAAGCGCGCCCTCATTGACGCGTTCGGCGAGCAGGTCCTCACGCCGTTCTTCGAGTCCAAGAGCGGCGAGCAATTCATTGACGAGGTCGTGGTTCCCAACGCTCGCGCGTACTCTCTGGCAACGCTGGAGCCTCTCGTCGGGCA
Organism: Pauljensenia sp. 20925_1_34; assembly: GCF_041432775.1. NCBI lineage: Bacteria > Bacillati > Actinomycetota > Actinomycetes > Actinomycetales > Actinomycetaceae > Pauljensenia > Pauljensenia sp. 20925_1_34. The sequence goes on from NZ_JAPWAG010000017.1 coordinate 42,837, forward strand.
CCCGGCGGCCACGCCCTTGCAGCTGCTGCGCCTGTACGAGTCCTCCGACTGGAAGCCGGCGGCCATGGCGATTCTGAGCGCGGATCGCTCGGACGAGGAGACTGTGTCGCTGCTGACGTCGCTCGAGCGCGTGTATGGCACTGCTGTCGCCGCGCGGATCGTCCCGGGCTCGCGGGCCCTCATCGTCACCCAGTTCATCGCTGCCCTCGAGGACGGGGAGCCGACCGACGCCGCGTGCGCCGTCTCCGACGACATTCGCCATCGGGCGGCCGCGACAATCTCCCGGCCACTACCCCAGTCCACGATCCGCAAGGTCCTGCTGTACCACGCGATGGTCGCCGAGCAGGAGGCCTTCCCCACGCGGCTGCCGCGCAGCCTGGGCGTCCTGTCGGGGCTCCCGGCGGCTCCGATTCGCGGCATCGGCTCCGACGTTGACCTGCGCGCGTGGAACAGGCGACTGGGCGGCCTTGTTCTGACGACCATCAAGTCGCGCACCGTCAACCAGGCGCCCGACTGGGACACCGTGGCTCGCGCGCTCCACGAGGTACCCACGGTCGGCGCCTTCACCGTCGGCACGCTTCCCTCCGACGGGGGCGAGATCAGCGCCTCCGCCCTGGAAGGCCGCCAGACCTACCTGACGCGCATGATCCTGGACTACTGGAACATTCGCCGGGACTCCGACGGGGTGGACCTGTCTCGCCTGTCCAGCTCCGAGCTGGAGGCGGCGGTCGATAAGCGCTCGGCCGCACGCGGGCGCCAGGTGCGCCTCGCCGACGTCGTCGCGACCGGCATTATCTCTCCCGGCGACACGTTCGTGTGGCGTCGGCGCAACCTCGGCAACGTCTACGTCGTGACCATCTCTCCCGAGGGCACGATCGTGCTGCCCGACGGCCAGGAAGTGTCCTCCCCGTCGGCGGCCGTTAGCGCCCTAACCGGCAATGGCTCCGCCGCAGCTCTTGACGTCTTCGTGCGCGAGTCCGACGGTAAGAAGCTGCGCGCTCTGTGGGACAAATACAGGAGCCGGTTCGGGGCGTAGCCGCTGCTCGGCGGCACCCGCTAGGAGGTGCCAGAGGTCTTCCATGTGGACTTGCTATGGGGCCGCCCGCGCGTCGCGCGGGCGGCCCCAACAGATTTGCCGCACCTGCGGCGCTCTCTCCCTGACACCACCACTAGAACCTAGAGAAATAGGGGGTCGATGCATCTAGTGGTGAGAGTGCACGACGGGGAGAACTACTGAGGACTTCCGCCTCACACGCGAACAACACGCCGTAACAGCTGCCGATGTGCCCAAAGTGCAGACAACCTCGCCCACAACAGCCCATTTTCAGCGTTTTTCAGCGAGGTGGTCTGCAGTTTGGGCGCCAGTCCTCGTGACTCGTAGCTTGCACACCGTTGATCGGGGGGAATTGCATCATTAGAGATCCGACACGCCGGCGACACACCTCCAGTCAGCTTCTAATGCTGCAAAACCCCCACGACCGACGGCGCAGCGAGCGCACGAGGACCACACCTGGGCTCATGCGGATAGGTTGTCCTGATGCGGATAGGTTATCGGCACGCGGATAGGTTAATAAGCTATCCGCATGCTCATAACCTATCCATACCGCAATAACCTATCCGCGTACGCGTCCGGTTTCGTCGGCATGGAGGGCGGCAATGCACGGGACGGGACGGCCGCAGTGCCGCTGGGTGTTTCTGGTCCTGGTTACGGCGCCGAAGGCGGCGGCAAAACTCGCCCTGCGCGAGCCGCGCGATGCCACTTCCGGTACAAAACTCGCCCTGCACACTCGAAATGGCCCGTTTTGGCGCGTTTTGCGCGTGCAGGGCGAACTTTGTACCGCTGTGGCCAACAACAAGCCAAGCAGGGCGAACTTTGTACCGCATACGAGGTGGACACGAAGCCAGTCGACACAACCACACACCAAGCGCCACTGGTGTGGAGGACGCCGGAGGGACCGGAGGGCACGGCCTCGGTGCCGGTGGGTGGCGGCAGGGCCAGGGCGGGTACATCAGCGACACAGTATCGCAGGCACCGCACGAACGCGCCCAGGCAAACAAAAAACCGACATCCGTAATCGGATGTCGGCCTGTGGTGGAGGTAGCGCGATAGTGTTCGAACCTTGCCCCAGCGCTGCAGCGTGCGGCCTGTGAACAGCAAGGAATCCGACGTCGTACCAGGTCAGCGATGAGTTCCACGCCCCGTACAGCTCCTCAGCCCTGTCCCACGGTTGACGGACGCGATGCTGGACGAGGCCCAGGGTCGATACGAGGCAAACACTACCCTGCAACTGATCGCAAACGACCTCGGTGTGAGCCGTCAACGCCTTGCCGTTCGGTTGCGGGAGCGCGGGGTCGCGATCCGGGGCGAGGGACCTTCACGTGAGCAGGTGCTGGAGATGGTTCGCCGGTATAGCCAAGGGGAGTCGCTGGCGAAGGTCGGCACCCGGCTCGGTTTCAGCGGCGGAACAGTCCGGGCCTACCTGATCCGAGCAGGTGTCCCCATTCGCGACGCGCAGGGACGTTCACGGTAGGGAATGGGTACGGGCAACTACACGTTAGTCGGCAGGGCCCATGCCAACCTTGGGCCCTGCGCGTTCCACCGGTCTTACCTCACGCTTTTCCGAGCAGCGATCAGGTTCCAACTCCGGCCGCATATGCAAGAGCCCCCATCGCCCAGGAGCTAACATCAGCGGAGTAGCTCGCGTACTCGCCGTCGTCGTACCGTCCACTGACCTTCGAGGCGGCCATAAGCTCTGTGAGGCGGAGACGGTCTATCACCACTCCAAAGTCCATTTCGCGTACACGTGCTGTAGCGAGTGCCTCGGCGCGGAAGTCGTATGATTCTGACTCTTGGAGCTTATGGTGTTGCAGTACGGGGATGAACAGCAGTTCGATGTGGTGATAAGACGGCGACTTCGCGAACCAGGGAATAAAGTGCCCCTTGACATAAGCGCCAATTGGTTTGTCTTCCCAATTTCGACCTGACGCAACTTGACCATACGCGACGATAGCGCCCGGTTGGCCATCCCTGAATGAACGCCAAGCGACGATGTCTACAGTGCCGTCATTGGCGTTTCGCGAAAGACCGGCCGGGCGTTCTACGGGTGCCTCACCCAGCCCCATTGCTTCTACAAGGTTCTGAACCGCGGTAAGCATGTTTGAGTGATCGGGTCTCGGATAGCCGAACCAATAAGCGCTCCCGCCGAGGATCTCGGCCGCAGTAAGGTATGACACAATCTGCATGATCTTCGCACTACGGATGAAGAGAGTGTGCCGCGACGAAAGAGGCAGCAGCTCGGAGTGCATTGCTGCGATGAGGAGGCAACAGACATAGGTTCCGTGGGCGGCTTCTTCTGAGTCATCTGTTGCATCTCGTCGTCCGAGAATCCAACTGCCATACTCGAAAGTGATCTCGAACGGGTACAGGGAACCAAGGGTTGACTGTCGGTATGTAAGTTCCTCGTTCACCCGTTGCGACAGCTCGTCAGCAGCGGGTTCGAGAATCTCTTCATCCACGGGCTCCAAGTCGAGGTTCGACAAGACATCACCATGTTCGGGATCTGATTGAACAGCCTGGCTCCGAAGAAGCTGCTGCTCTGCAATAGGCCCATCCGAGAGCAGCACTTGGAGTTCTACCCAGTCGGCAAGAACGGCACGCGTTGAGCTGTCGAGCGGTGCACTAACTCTCATCGGGACCTGCGTAGTCAGTATGTGCCTTCTTCATAGCCTGGACGATCGAATCCATGGCGCGAAGAACTGATTGTGCATCATCTAACAATTCTGAATTTGGGTCGTAGCGGCCGATCATGCCCGAGACTTCCTCTGATGCAGTGACAAGCTTATAAAACGACTTCTCAAACGCCCGACCTCGGTCCTCGACGAGATCGAAGGCTCTATCGAGATCCCGCGTGGTGGACAGAACGCGCGTTGCTCGGTCATTTCCAAGGACGTTCACCAGGTGTCCCAGATCGGGGTTCTGACTACGGATCACTGCCGAATCATCGCCCTGCCCGTAGAGCCACGACAAGAGGTGCCGAAGGTTTGCCCTGTTATCCCGTGGAACGGGGTTTGCTGGGAGCACTGTATTGTCGTTCTCCGGGAGACCAATGAACTTCCGCACGTTCGCGGTTGAAAGCGCGGTATAGAGGTGTGAAAAATAGAAAGACTTCTTGGTGCGCTCCTCCTTGTTGAAGAGCTTCGCGTCCTCGGCTTGTTCGAGAACTACGACGCCGTTCACCAGTCGACTAATTGTGTTGTGCCCGTCTCCCAGCCTGCGACTAACTTCATCAATGTTATCACCGTCTTTGAGCCACTCGTATGCGAATCGTGCTTTGGCGTACGAGTCCCACTTAAATGCCCCATTGACATGCTTGAACCCTATGAAGTCACGAGCTTGTTTGCGCGATTCCACATAATTGACCTGGATTTCATCTGGGATCGCCCGTTCGTGCAGAGGGCTAGGCACGGCTACCTTGAGTTGCTGTTGAAGCTCTGGATTCGCCAGAATCCGAAGAGCCGCCAGGCGACGATTGCCTTCGATGACGGTATTCGTTGGCTCTTCCACGATGAGAGGTTCAAAATCGAGCCACCCAGAGTTACCGATTGACTGGATTAGTTCGCCAAGGTCTGCCTGCAAATACAGATATCGGAGCGCCTCTTCTTGGGTTTCGAATGTCGCGTCGGGAATTCGCGGGTTGATCAGGTCTAGCTTGAGTTGGCCAGGACTTACGTTAGCTAACCGCGGCATGTTCTACCTCCTTAGAGACCAATTTAGAAGCCCTCGTCTCGGTGAGTTCTCCGTGTTCGATGTCAATGCTCTCAGGGATTTTCAGTGAATCGGAGAACACCATGATTTCCTGCGCTTTCACAACCCTATGCGCCGAATAGTTCAATGAGAAGAGCCTGCTCCGCCGCCCACCATATAGCTCCTGAACCCGGGGAACATTATCGTATGTGAGAACCCAACGTGCGACGTCAACCTCATTCAGACACTTAGCCAGCTCTTCATGGTCGCTAGCGTCAAATGCGTTCATATAGAGCGACCCGGCTTTTTCAAAGTATGGCGGATCAGCGTAAATAAACGCGCTTTCTTCATCAGCGTAGTGCTTGATAACGTCTCTTCCATCAAGGTTGGTCACCAAAATCCGACTGGCATGAAGGCCGATCAGTCGGATGCGCTCCACCAGTGTTGCCCGGTTGAACCTAGCATCGATCTTGTAGTTGCCAGTCTGGTCTTTGCCCCCGATTGGTCCCCCGTTGAGAACACCGGAGCGGTTGGTGCGGTTCAAGTAGAAGGTTGCGAAGCCAAGCGACAGCAGCTCGTCGCGAGGACTGTTGTCGTAGATATCGCGTTGCCTCTCCCACTCCTCCACCGTTAGGTCAACGGTGCGCACAAGCTCGCTGAACGCTTGGGGTTCATCAACGACGGCGCGCCAGAACGCATACACGGCGGGGTCCAGATCATTGATTGCGATGTTTGAGACCTGACCTGAAACGAGGAGACCAAGTGCGGCGCCAGCGCCGCCAGCGTATGGCTCGACGTAGGTGCTTGACGTCAGATCGTTGTCCCTGATGATCTGACGGAGACGAGAGTACAGGAGCCCCTTGCCACCGGGATACCGGAGTGGCGATACAGTTACACGCCGCGGAGTTCTTGGGGATGTTCTCGCCGGACTCATGGTTTAAGTACCGCCTTCATGATTCCTTCAATTGTCGCCCAAGTCTCACGAACGTCATCAGCTGTCGCGAAAACTTGATGGTTATGGTTCGTCGCGTCTAGGTGTTCTTTGGACCCAACGAAACCATACCGTCCACTCAAGTTCCTGACTATCTGGACGGACTGAATATATGCAGTTTTCCCAGTAGTGCGGAAGTGGTTTTCGAGCCAGACGAGGCAGTTCGAAAGGAAAACAAACCCTCTTTCATTCGACCCCTTACGAATGTCTTCACCAAGGATTTCAGCATATGCCTTGATGGTCTTTTCCAAAAATGTTCGAAGTAAATCCTGAGTTGCATTCGGGAATCTTTGGATATTGATAGCTGAAAGTTCTTTAACGATTTCGTGGATTGACGCCGGAAATTCCGCAGGGACAACGAGATTATCCAGGTTCAAGTAGTTCCGCTTCTTAGGGAACGGCTTTGCCCTGTCCTTTCCAGCATCCGATGTGGCATAGCGCTCTTGTTTTGAAACCTTGCCTGGATGCTGCCCAGCTCCGTGGCTACTCTCGGCGTGGGCACCTGGACCCCGAGCGCCCGCAGGGCTTCCAGAGTGTCCTGCTCCAGCGGCCCCATTGCCGGCGGGCTCCGCCCCCTCGGTGATGCGCTCATTGAGGAGGTCTCGGAGTTCGTCCATGTATTCGACATAGCGGTCGCTAGATGCCTTGTTTAGCGATCGAGTGTTGATTTTTCCGTCGCGAATGTCACAGACAATCTTGGTCGCGACCCGCTTGAAAGTGACGTCATTTAGAGCAAGGGAAACCTCACCAGTTCCAGCCTCGACCCGAATGCCCACAAGTTCAAGGAACTTATCGTTCTCATAGAGGCGGGCAAGAGTTGAAACCGGAAAGCGGCGCTTGCGTGCGTAGTCACCGAGAGAAGGATCGTCGTAGGTCACTTGACGGAACAACTCAAGAATCCTGCTGCGTGTGATGAACTTCCTGACGTCAACGGTGGGATACTGGTCGATCAGTTGATCCGGAGTCTTGCCAGCATCCAGCTGGGCTTGAAAAAATGCAGCCTGACGCGCAGGAGTCCATGCGACACGCTGATTCCCGGTGTGCAGGGCAGCAACGAGCTGGTCTGCATCGCCCTGCGATGGTGCCTTCTTAACCGTGATGCGTCGAACTGCATCACGGTTAGGCAGAAGTTGAGCGAATTTGCTAATACGTGCCTGATGATCGGGCGCAAGATACGGGTTCTGAATGGCCTTCAGGGCTGCGACTCGGCGGTTTCCTTCGACAACTATCAACAGCCCATCACGCTCTACAACGATGGGGACCTCGTGGGTCAAGAGCCCGACCTTCGCAATTCCCTCGACCAAGTTCAGGGCTTTTTCGTTGGTGAAAAGGTCTTGGATGATGTCAGACTCCGGCACCCCATCTGGAATGTCGAGCCGAACATTCCGGGGGTCGAGATGGAGGTCGTTGACAACATCAACCACAACCTCATCCCACGTGGACATATCAATCATCAAGGCCCCCTCCCAACTCCGTAATGCCACCAGATTCAGGCCCCACCTTGTCTGCGGAGCCGCCTCGAACCAGCTCTAGGACGTCGCTTCGCAGGAAGCGCCATGCCCGTCCGACCTTGTCTCCTGACAGTGTTCCTTCGCGCGCCAACGACAGAACAGTCTTGGTACTTACACGCAGCAGAGCAGCATCTTCGTCGGTAGTCAGAACTTCGTGTTCTTCCGGCATCTTCCTGCACCCTCCTCTTACGGCCTTCAACGTCACGATACCAGCAGACCGTCGTGCTGTGGCCCGGACAGGCTGAAGTCGGCGGTGTCGTCTGATCGTCCCAGCGCATCGATGCACCCTGGGGGTAGGTGCTTGCTCACGGTCGTTCGCTAGTACGACCCGAGTAAGTCGGCGACCGACGGTGTTGGCTCACCAAGTCGGTTGTAGATGCGGCCGGATGTTGGACCTCACCGGCAGCATCCGCGACGGACTCTCCTCGCGCGAGGGCACAGAGGGCTCTCGTACGTGCGGTATCTTCCTGGTGGCGGGATCGGGCGAGCCAGATGAGGCTGGCGGGGCCGAGGACGAGCATCTTGAACGCGTCCCAGATGCAGATCGCGGCGATGACGTAGAGCCAGCCGGACCAGCCTTGGTCAATCAGTCCGGTGTAAGTGGCGGCGATCAGGAGGTATGGGACGGCGAGGAGCATCGCGAGGAGTCCGTACTTCATGCCGCGGCGAGTGCGGACCTTGCGGACGATGATGTTGCTGGGCCGAAGCGTTGCAGGGCTCCGTGGCCTGCGGTGCTGATAGCAAGTCCGATGCGGAACATGGCGGTGTCCTCCTGTCGTTCTCAGTGGGCAGAGCACCTGTGGAGGACGTTCCAGGAGTCTCGTCCTGGACGGTGAACTGCCTCCCGTTTCTTGGACATCGAAATTGAAGTCCAGGGAATGGGAGGCTTTTCGTGTCTGTGGATCTGCGTGTGAGGCATGATCGTTTGCTTCGGGAGCAGGCGGTGGAGTTGTTTGAGAGGGGGTTCGGCTATGGTTTGACCGCCAAGAGGCTGGGTGTGCCTGCTGAAGCCGTGCGACACTGGCAGAAGACGTACCGCGCAATTGGGAAGGACGGTTTTCTTGCCATGGGAGTGAAGCAGGCCAGATACGACTATGAGACCAAGGTCGCCGCAGCGAGCGCCGTGGCTGATGGTGGGATGAGTAAAACTGAGGCGATGGTGCGCTTTGGTATTGCGAGCGCGACACCGCTGAAGAATTGGTGCAGGCTGTACCGTGAGGGCGGCGCGCAGGCCCTCAAGCCCAAGCCCAAAGGCAGGCCGAAGGAGCCTGTCAATTTTTCTGTGTATGGGGGTTAGAGGTAGGGGGTGATTCGGTCGGGGTAGGCGGTGGTGAGCCCCGCGAGGGCTTGTTTCCAGTTGGTGGTGGTGTGTCCTTGGATGAGGCGGGTGTGTCCTGTTCGTTTGTTGGGGGGTTTGCCAGCGTCTGTGAGGCGCTGGGCGGCGCGTTTGTCTTCGATGTTGCAAATTCCCAGCCACAAGAGTTTGACGGCGGCTTCTTCGCTGGGGAAATGCCCGCGGTTCTTGGTGATTTTACGCAGCTGGTAGTTCAACGATTCGATAGCGTTGGTGGTGTACACAACGCGGCGCAACATGGGCGGGAACGCCAAGAACGGCGTGAAGCGCTGCCAGGCGCGCTGCCAGGTCAGGGCCGTTTGGGGGTAGCGCGCTCCCAGGTCGCTGGCCGCAAACTCTTCGAGCGCCTCTCGGGCGGTTTCCTCATTGGGCGCGCTGTAGATCCGCTTGAGAGCGGCGGCGACGCTCTTGCGGTCCTTGTAGGACACGAAACGCATGGACGCGCGGATTAAGTGAACGACGCAGGTTTGGACCATGGACTGGGGCCAGGTCGCTTCGATGGCTTCGGGCAGGCCAGTCAACCCGTCGCAGCACACGATCAGGACATCGCGTA
>NZ_JAPWAG010000018.1:0-50981 GCF_041432775.1 Pauljensenia sp. 20925_1_34
TGCCGAGGATCCCGCCACGGACGAGAAGCCCGCCACGGAAGACCCGGCAGCTGACGATGAGGACGGCGAGGAAGGCCCGGCAGCTGACGATGAGGACGGCGAGGAAGGCCCCGTTGCTTCCTGGAAGCACAACGATAAGGGCTGGTGGTTCGACCTGGGCAACGGTGACTTTGCCAAGGATGAGCAGGTCGAGATCGACGATCAGATCTACCGATTCGACTCCGACGGCTACATGGTGACCGGCTGGCACCAGGAGGAGGCCGGCTGGGAGTACTTCACCCTCAATGGCCAGCAGATCTTCGGTTGGGCCCACTGGAACGGCTCCTGGTACTTCCTCTCGCCCGAGAAGGGCATCATGCAGACCGGCTGGATCAATGTTGATGGCACCTGGTACTACCTGCACCACTCGGGTGCCATGGCCACCGGCTGGGTCAAGCTTGGAGGTGACTGGTACTACTTGAACGAGTCCGGTGCGATGGCCACCGGCTGGGCAGAGATCAACGGCACCTGGTACTACATGGACGAGAACGGTGCGATGGTCACCGGCTGGGCAGAGATCAACGGCTCCTGGTTCTACATGGATGACAACGGTGCGATGGTCACGGGCATCCAGACCATCGACGGCAAGCGTCACCTCTTCCACGATTCCGGTGCCTGGGCTGGCCAGCTCTGAATCTCTGGCTCAGTGGCGGTGCCTGTGCCAGCGGCGCACTGAGTCCATCACACACGCATAACGGACCCCGACCTCAAGGAGGCCGGGGTCCGTTGCGTTCGACACCAGCGGCGCCCGGTGGGGCGAGTGGAACTGATCCGCACGCGATAGCGCGGGTCGCATAGCAGCTCCGCTACAGGCAGTGGACAGACGAGGGGGCGTGGCCAATCGGCCACGCCCCCATGCCGTGTCGGCTGCTCTCAGCCCGCGTCCACCGCCTGGTTGGCGATCTGGCGCTCACACACGTCGATGAGCTCGCGGATGATGCGCAGCGTGCCCGCCGAGGCCTCGGCGTGAGCCTCGATCCAGGCGTGTCCCGCGGCCACGACGTCAACATCGGGGGCGTAACCGGCCAGCGAGGTTGGGAACAGCAGCGTGGTCAGGTCCTCGGCGGTGTGGAAGGTGAAACGCTCCCAGATGCCCGCCAGGGCGTCGAAGTACTCGTGGACGTAGGACACGTAGGCCGAGGGCGTGGTGCGCGCCTGCGCCCAGAAGCCCGAGATCATCGCCCAACGGGTGTCGTTGGGGATCGAGGTGTCGGACAGGACCTTGTCCCACACGTCGGCCTTGATCCACTCGCCGGAGCGCGCAGCGCGGCAGGCGGCCGCGTTCTGGTGGCCGGTCATCGTGTCGTCGCTGGCCTCCATTGCCGCGATGTCTTCCTCGGTGGCGGCGTCGCCGCGCACCAGGGAGATCAGCAGGTCCCACTTCAGGTCGACGTCCAAGTCCAGGCCGTCAAGGGTCTGGGTGCCGTCGTAGAGGCCGCGGATGGCCTCGAACTGCTCGGCGCTGGTCGCGTTGCGGGCCGCGGCGGCCACGAGCATGCGCTGTGCGTCGGAGCCGGAAGCGGCGGTGCGGGCCAGGAGCAGCAGGCGACGGCCCGTGTCCTCGGCGGCCTCAGCGCGGAACTGGGGAGCGACGAAGGTGCGCACGGCCTCGTCGATGTGGCGCAGGGTCAGCATGAGCAGGCTCATGTTGTCTTCGACGGGGATCGAGGTCAGCGCCAGGTTCAGGTAGTCGCGAGCCGGCATCTCGCCGTCGCGGGTCATGTCCCACGCCGAGGCCATGACGACGCCGCGCGTGAGCGAATCCGTGAACTTGGTGATGTTGGCGATCGCGAAGGACAGGGACTGCCCGTCGAGGCGCACCTTGGCGTAGCCCAGGTCGCCGTCGTTGACGAGGATGAAGTCGGGGCGAGCGATACCCGACGCGGCCTCGATCACGGTGGAGGCGCCGTCAACGTCGAGCTCCTCGCGGAAGACCTGGGTGAGCGTGCCTTCCTCGGACAGGGAGTAGCCGGCCACACCCATGCGGTGCGGACGCAGCGACGCGCCCTCCGAGAAGGCCTCCTGGGTCACCTCAAGGCGCTCGATTGTGCCCTCAGCCGAGACGGAGACGACCGGACGCAGCAGGGTCACGCCGGCTTCCTCGAGCCACACCTTCGACCACGAGGCCAGGTCGCGGCCCGACGCGGCGGCCAGCTCGGAGAGCAGGTCCTCCAGCGTGGCGTTGGCGTAGGAGTGCTTCGTCAGGTACTCGTGCAGGCCCGCGAAGAACGCGTCGCGCCCCACGTAGGAGACGAGCTGGCGCAGCACGGAGGCGCCCTTGGCGTAGGTGATGCCGTCGAAGTTGACCTCGACGTCGGCCAGGTCGCGGATCTCGGCGGTGATCGGGTGGGTCGTGGGCAGCTGATCCTGCTTGAGGCCCCAGTCCTTACGGACCATGAAGCCCGTCCAGCCCTCGGTGTACTTGGTGGCCTCGGCCAGAGCCAGGTGGCTCATGAACTCAGCGAAGGACTCGTTGAGCCACAGGTCGTTCCACCACTTCATGGTGACCAGGTCGCCGAACCACATGTGGGCCAGCTCGTGCAGGATCGTGTTGGCGCGAGCCTCCATCTGAGCCTCGGTGGGACGGGTACGGAACACGTAGGCGTCGCGGAAGGTCACGCAGCCCGCGTTCTCCATGGCGCCGGCGTTGTACTCGGGCACGAAGATCTGGTCGTACTTGGTGAAGGGGTAGGCGATGCCGTAGGCGCCCTCGAAGAACTCGAAGCCCTGGCGGGTAATCTCGATGATCTCGTCGGCGTCCAGGTGCTCGATGATCGAGGCGCGCGCGTACACGCCCAGGTCAATCGTTCGACCGTCGGAGGAGGTGAGCGAGGCCGTGGTGCCCTCGTAGGGGCCCGCGACGATCGCGGTGATGTACGTTGACATCTTCTCCGTAGTCGCGAAGCGGTAGATCCACGCGTCACCCTCTTCCTCGGGGGAGGGGGTGGGGGCGTTGGAGAACACCTTCCAGCCCTTGGGGGCCTTGACAGTGAGCGTGAAAACCGACTTCAGGTCGGGCTGCTCGAAGGTCGTGTACACGCGTCGGGCGTCCGGGACCTCGAACTGGGAGTAGGTGTAGGCCTGGCCATCCGCGGGATCGACGAAGCGGTGCAGGCCCTCACCCGTATGCATGTACTGGCAGGACGCGTCGACTTCGAGGACGTTGTGCTCGGCCAGATTCTCCAGCGCAATGCGGTTGTCCTGGTGAGCCGAGAACGGGTCGAGAGCGGCGCCGTTGAGCGTGATCGAGTGGACGTTGTTGGACACGAGGTCGGCGAACGTGGAGGCGCCTTCGCGCGCGTCGAACTCGATGCGGGTGAAGGAACCGAAATCGGTGTCTCCACGCGTGAGGTCCAGCGAGATCTCGTAGCGCGTCACGGAGGAGATGACCGAGGCGCGCTCGGTCGCTTCCTCGCGAGTGAGGTTCAGGCCTGGCATGGGGTGCCTTTCCGTCGATGGAATGGGAGCGCTTTCGCGCCAAACATTCCTATGTTGTCATGTGTTGCAGGTGATTGCTCGTGGCACGCCGAAATGTGTCGGCGCGGACACGCTTTCACCAGATGGTGACGCGCTGGGCGGGCTCCAGCCACATGCCGTCCCCGGCCTTGACGTCAAATGCCTGCGCAAACGCATCCAGGTTGCGCAGCACCTGGTTGCACCGGAACTCGGCAGGGGAGTGCGGGTCGACGGCGAGCATCTGACGGGCGAACTGCGGGCGCGTGGCGGTGCGCCAGGCGCGGGCCCAGGAGAAGAAGAAGCGCTGGGGGCCCGTGAGCTCGTCGATGACGGGGGCCGTTGCCGGGGTCAGCCCCTGCTCGGCCAGGGCGGCCACCCACGCCTTCCATGCGATTGTCATGCCGCCCAGATCGCCGATGTTCTCACCGATGGTCAGCGCGCCGTTGACGTGGGGGAGGGAGCGGTCCTCGCCGTCGCCAGCCACGGCCTCGTCGCTGGAGGCCTCGCGCAGGACCGCGGGCGTGAGCTCGTCGTACTGCCCGATGAGCGCGTGGGTGCGCTCCTCGAAGGCGGCGCGGTCCTCGTCGGTCCACCAATTCGACAGGTTTCCCTCGCCGTCGTAGCGCGAGCCCTGGTCATCGAAGCCGTGTCCGATCTCGTGACCGATGACCGCGCCGATCGCCCCGAAGTTGACGGCGTCGTCAGCCTGCGCGTCAAAGAAAGGGGGCTGGAGGATCGCGGCGGGGAAGACGATCTCGTTCTGGGTCGGGTTGTAGTAGGCGTTGACCGTCTGGGGCGTCATGTACCACTCGTCGCGGTCCACGGGCTGGCCGAGCTTGGCCCACTCGCGGTCGGTCGCGTGGGCGCTGGCGGCGCGCACGTTGTCCACGAGCGAGGCGTCCGGGTCCAGGTTCAGGCTCGAGTAGTCGCGCCACTTGACGGGGTAGCCGATCTTGGGGTTGAAGGTGGCCAGCTTGGCCAGAGCCTTCTCCTTGGTCTCCTCGCTCATCCAGTCGAGGCTTCGGATCGACTCGCCGTAGGCGTCGAGCAGGCGGCGCACCAGCGCATCCATCGCGTCCTTCGCGTTGGGCGGGAAGTGACGGGCGACCCAGGCGCGGCCCATGGCCTCTCCCAGGTAAGACTCGATGAGGGACAGGGCGCGCTTCCAGCGGGGACGCAGCTCCTGCGTGCCGGCCAGGGTGCGGCCGTGGAAGTCGAAGTTCTCCTCGACGAAGTCGGAGGTCAGCAGCGAGGCACGCGAGTCGATGGCGGAGGCGGCGAGCCACTCCTTGAGGGTCGACAGGTCGGTGGATGCCCACAGGGAGGCCGCGCCGCGCAGGTAGTCGGGCTGGTCGACGTTCACGACGAGGCCGGCCACGGGCATGCGGGTTCCGCGCGCCCAGGCGTCCCAGTCGAAACCGGGCGCCAGGTCGGACAGTGTGGCCCACAGGGTCGGGTTATCGGACAGGAGCGGGTCGCGGTTGGACACCGAATCACGGTGGTGGGAGGCCAGGGCCGTCTCCAGGTCCATGATGCGCTGTGCGCCGCCCTCGGGGTCGGGCATACCCGCCAGGGCGAGCAGTCGTGCGGTGTGGGCGACGTAGGCCTGGCGGATCGGCTCGTAGTCCTCCTCGCGGTAGTAGGCCTCGTCGGGCAGGCCGATTCCGGACTGGACGAGGGAGACCATGTAGGAGGAGGAATCGTGCGGGTCGGTGCCCACGTAGGCGCCCACGAGGCCTCCGACGCCCTCGCGCATGAGGGAGCCCATGACCTCGGCGAGCTCCTCGCGGCTGGTGGCGCCCTCGATGACGTCGAGGTCCGCGCGCAGGGGTGCGGTTCCCGCGGCGTCGATCGCGTCCTCGTCGAGGAATTGAGTCCACAGCGTGGCGATGCGTGCAGCGTCCGGGTCGTCGAGCGTGCCGCCGGCCGCATCCTGGGCAATTGCGCGGGCATATTTTTCGGATGCGTCGCGCAGGGCGTGGAATGCGCCGTCCATCGGGCGGTCGGCGGGAATCTCGTGGGTGGCCAGCCATGTGCCGTTCACGTGGCGGTAAAAATCGTCTTGGGGGCGCACGGCGGGATCCATGTTTGCCGTTTCGAGGACGCGTGCGAGCAGTGTGTTCGTCATGCCCTAACTCTAGGGTGTTTCCTGCCCCGTGCGCGTGACCTAGAGATTTCGGGGACGCGAACACTGATTTACGTGACGGTCATGGGCTGTAATTCCGCGTTTTCCGTGCAATTTGGGGCTCGAAGTGCGAATGCCACTTTGGACCGCGATGCGCGTGCACATTTGTGCATGGGGGTCTGCGAATTCGTGCAAACGGGGGGTGAGGGGGCAAAATTGTAAGTGCAATGAGGCCCATCCTCATGAAGACGTGAAGGGAAATAACACGGTGAAGACACTTCGCACTGACGTGTGCGTCATCGGTGGCGGATCCACCGGTGCAGGCGTCGTCCGCGACGTCGTGATGCGCGGCTTCTCAGCCGTTCTCGTCGACCGGGCAGATATCGCTCAAGGTACGTCCGGTCGCTTCCATGGCCTGCTCCACTCCGGCGCACGCTATGTGGCCTCCGACCCCGAGTCGGCCACCGAATGCGCGGAAGAAAACGAAATCACGAAGCGCATCAACTCCAACGCGATCGAGGCCACCGGCGGCCTCTTCGTGGTGACCGCTCACGACGATGAAGAATACGCGGACCAGTTCCTGGCACGTGCTGCCGCCGCAAAGGTGCCGGCAGAGGAAATCTCCATCGCCGAGGCTCTGCGACGCGAACCCCGACTGGACCCGCGCATCAAGCGCGCGTTCGCCGTCGAGGACGGAACCGTCGACGGCTGGCAGATGACCTGGGGTGCGATCCGCTCCGCGCAGGCATACGGCGCACAGATCCTGACCTACCATCGCGTGACCAACATCGAGCGAGAGGGCGACCGCGTGTCCGCCGTCATCGTCCACGATGAGCGCGGCGGCGAGGACATCCGCATCGAATGTGCCTTCGTCCTGAACTGTGGCGGCCCCTGGGCCGGAAAGATCGCGGGCATGGCGAACTGCCACGGCGTCGACGTCGTCGCCGGTGCAGGCATCATGATCGCGATGAACCACCGCCTGACCCACTCGGTCATCAACCGCTGCGTGTGGCCGGCCGATGGTGACATCCTCGTGCCCGACCACACCGTGTGCATCATCGGCACGACCGACCTCAAGTCCGACGACGCCGACAACCTGCCCATCCCCGCCGACCAGGTCCAGCAGATGCTCGACTCCGGCGAGGCCATGATCCCCGGCTTCCGCAAGGCCCGCGCCGTTCACGCGTGGGCGGGCGCGCGCCCCCTCATCAAGGACTCGCGCGTGTCTGCGACCGACACCCGCCACATGGCGCGTGGCATGAGCATCATCGACCACAACACGCGAGACGGCGTCTACGGCATGCTCACCATCGCGGGTGGCAAGCTCACCACCTACCGCCTCATGGCCGAGCGCATTGTCGACATCATGTGCACCGAGATGGGGGAGACCCGTCCGTGCAAGACCGCTGACGAGGCCGTCCCGCCCGCCAAGGAGCAGCGCCTCTACACAATCGGCCACCGCCTCGACAACGTCGAGTCCCGCAACGACGGCCCCACACACGAGCAGATCATCTGCGAGTGCGAGATGGCCACCCGAGCCATGCTCGAAAACGTTATGGACACCTTGCCCAAGGGACAGCTCGACGACGTGCGTCGCCAGATGCGCCTGGGCATGGGACCGTGCCAGGGCGGCTTCTGCTCCCAGCGTGCCGCGGGCATCGCCCACGAGCGTGGCGACATCGACTCCGAGCGCGCCAACGGCCTGCTGCGTCTCTTCCTGAAGAACCGCTGGATCGGCCTGTGGCCCATCCTGTACGGCAAGCAGGCCCGCCAGGCCGTGCTCGACGCATGGATCCACGAGGGCACGCTCGACGTCGAGCACCTGCCCGCACCCAGCGAGGAGGTTGTTCGATGAGAGACGTCGTTGTTATTGGCGCCGGCCTGGCCGGCCTGTCCGCCGCGATCAAGGCCGCCGATGCCGGCCTGAGCGTCACCCTGATCACCAAGGGCGTGGGCGGCATCCAGCTCGGCACAGGCGCGGTCGACATCCTCGGCTACCGCCCCGAACCGGTCGAGGTGCCCCTGGAGGCACTGGAAGGCCACGTGGCCTCCCGTCCCACCCACCCCTACAGCCACGTCACCCCCGACTTTGTCGGCGCATCCGTCGCGTGGCTGCGTGACCTCGTCGGCTCCGATGTCCTCGTCGGCGACGAGACCCGCAACGTGCGCATCCCCACCGGCGTTGGCGCGCTGCGCCCCACCTGCCTGATCCCGCCCTCCATGCAGGCCGGCATCCCCCAGGCGGGCGCCCGCTACGCCATCGTGGGACTCAAGCGTCTGAAGGACTTCTACCCCAGCCTCGTCGCTGAGAACCTCTGCCGCCAGGCCGGACCCGACGGCAAGCCGATCGCCGCGCGCGCCCTGAGCGTCGACTACGTCGTGCGCGACGGAGAGGTCGACTCGGTGGGCACCGTGCACGCCCGCAGCCTCGACCACGAGGAGAACCGTGCTCGCCTGGCTGCCCAGATCCGCCCCCTCCTCGAAGAGGGCGAGATCGTCGGCCTGCCCGCCGTCCTGGGCCTGGAGGACGCGAACGCCTGGCGCGACCTGGCCGACAAGCTCGGCCACCCCGTCTTCGAGATCCCGATCCAGCCCCCGTCGGTGCCCGGCATGCGCCTGAACGCCCTGCTGACCCGCATCGCCTCCTCCAAGTGCCGCGTCGTCCTCGGATCCCCGATCAAGGCCGTGCACACGGCAGACGGACGAGTCAGCGCAGTCGAATACGCCAGTGCGGGACGCTCCACGGTCGTGGAAACCCGATCCTTGATCCTCGCCGCCGGCGGCTTCGAATCCGGCGCCCTGGACATGGACTCCTACGGCACCGTGCGCGAAACCATCTGCGGGCTGCCCGTCATGGGCGCCTCCGGACAGCTCCTGCACGCCGACTTCTGGGGTGAGGACCAGCCCCTCTTCCTGTCCGGCCTCGCCGTCGACGACAACATGCGCGTCCTGGACGAGGAAGGCACGCCCGTGTGCCCGAACCTGTACGCGGCCGGAGGCAACCTGGCCGGCGCCACTCGCTGGCGCGAAAAGAGCGGCGAAGGAATCGCGCTGGCCAGCGCTCTGGCCGCCGTCGACTCGATCGTGGAGGAACTGAAATGACCCTCGAAATGTCAACGCTGATGGGACCGGGCGTGGAAGAAGAGGACGTCTTCGCCCTGAGTGGTGACGCCGCGCTGCGTGCCAGCCTCGACTCGTGCGTGAAGTGCACGATCTGCGAGACCCAGTGCCCGGTCATGCGCGTCACCGACCTGTTCGGCGGCCCGAAGTACTCCGGTCCGCAGGCCGAGCGCTTCCGCAAGGACGGGCAGATGGTCGATAAGTCCATCGACTACTGCTCCTCGTGTGGCACCTGCTCGCTCGTGTGCCCCCAGGGTGTGAAGGTCACCGAGATCATTCACCACCGCCGCACCGCCATGAAGGAAGCGCATGGCATCCCCATGCGCGACCGCCTCATCGGCCGTACCTCCCTGATCGGCACCATGATGACCCCGGTCGCCCCCATCGCGAACTGGGCGCTCGACGTCAAGCCGATCCGCATGGCGATGGAGGCTATCATCGGTGTGCACCGCTCGGCGCCCATGCCGCGCGCCTACGGGCGTACCTTCGAGTCCTGGTTCAAGAAGCACAAGCCGCTGCCCGGCTCGGGCACGCGCGGCCAGGTGATCTTCTTCCACGGCTGCGCCGGCCAGTACTTCGAGGTCGAGACCTCCATCCACTCCGTGATGGTCCTCGAGCACCTGGGTTACGAGGTCCTGGTTCCCAAGCACGGCTGCTGCGGCCTGGCGCTGCAGTCCAACGGCCTGTACAAGGATGCGCGCAAGTACGTCTCGAAGCTGACCAACGACCTGCGCAGCGTGAACCGCGATGCCCCGATCATTTCCGCGTCCGGTTCGTGCGCGGGCATGCTGCGCCACGAGGCGCACGAGATCCTCGAGATGGACACGCCCGAGCTGACGGATGTGGGTAGCCGCATGTGGGACATCAGCGAGTTCTTGCTGCACCTGTATGACAAGGGTGAGCTGGACACGAACTTCCAGCGCATCGACGTCACCATCCCGTACCACGCGCCCTGCCAGGTGAAGTCTCAGGGGCTGGGTAAGCCGGCCATCGAGCTCATGAGCCTGATCCCCGGTGTGACCGTGAAGGACTCCGAGCAGCCTTGCTGTGGCATCGCGGGCACGTACGGCATGAAGAAGGAGAAGTACGCGATCGCTCAGGCCGTGGGCGCTCCCGTCTTCGACTTCATCAAGCAGGTCAACGCCGAGCTGGCTGCTTGTGACACGGAGACGTGTCGCTGGCAGCTGCGCACGGCGACGGGTGCGAACGTCGTGCACCCGATCTGGCTGATCCACAAGGCCTACGGCCTGCCCAACGGCTGAGACGCCAGCGACGTATCCCCGGGCGCGCACGACGGTGCGTTCCCGGGGATATTACTGTTGCCCTATGAGCATTTCTCGTCGCGTCGTTGTTACTGGAGCCTCTACCGGAATTGGGCAGGCAACTGCCCGACTCCTCGCCGAACGGGGGTGGAAGGTCGTCGCCGTGGCCCGGCGTCGCGAGCGTCTGGAGGCCCTCGCCGAGCAGATTGGCTGCGAGTACTGGGCGGCGGACCTGACCGATGAGGCCCAGGTGAAGGAGATGGCTGCCCACATCCTGGAGGGTGGCCCCGTGGATGCGCTGGTCAACAACGCCGGAGGTGCTATCGGCGTCGACCGTGTCGCGGAGGGTGACCCCGCAAGGTGGAGCGCGATGTTTGACCGCAACGTGCTCACCGCCCTGCACTGCTCGCGTGCGTTCTTGCCGGGGATGCGCGAGCGCGGGGGAGACCTCGTCTTCCTGACCTCGACCGCCGCCCACGACACCTACCCGGGAGGCGGGGGGTATGTCGCCGCCAAGCACGCCGAGCGCATCATCGCCAACACGCTGCGTCAGGAGCTGGTGGGCGAGCCCGTGCGCGTCATCGAGATCGCGCCCGGCATGGTGCGCACTGAGGAGTTTTCGCTCAACCGGCTCGGCTCTCAGGAGGCCGCCGACCGCGTCTACGAGGGTGTTGCGCAGCCCCTCGTCGCCGAGGACGTTGCCGAGGCTATCGTGTGGACGCTGGAGCGCCCCTCCCACGTCAACATCGACTCGATGATCGTGCGCCCGGTGGCACAGGCGACGAACACCCTCGTGGCTCGGAATACCACCGGAGAGTAGCGTCGCCGCGCCGGTCGTATGCATGGAGCGAGGCCGGGGCCGCTCGCGCGATGGGGTGCGCGTCGCGGTCCCGGCCTCGGGTCTGTGTCACTCGCTCCAGGCGAGGATGACGTGCTTGCCGCCGGCGATGCCCGTGACCTTTGTCAGCTGTGTGGCCTCGCCTCCGCCCACGGGCGCGGAGTAGAGCTGGTAGCTAAGGTCGTCTTCGAGCTTCTTGAAGGGGGCCAGGATCGCCATGCGTGTGCCGTCGGGGCTCAGTCGCAGGGTCTTGACGATCTCGTGGGTGCCGTCGAGGTTCGGCAGGTTCACCTTCGTCCACTCCTCGATGCGCAGGGACTTGTCGGACTCCGTCGTCTGTGAGAGAGGCTTTCCCTTCTTGGAGTACACGGCGTCCTTGTCCACGGTCAGGCACGTCCCATCCGGGGTGACGGCGAGTGCCCCGTAGCATCCGATGCCATTGTTGTTGGCCTCCCAAGTGTAGTGGCCGATCGCGATGGGAGTGGAATCGGGCAGAATCTGGAAGTCCTGCGTGTTCGAGACCGTGAACGTGGTGGGAACGGCCTCGGGTGCCTCAGTCTCGGAGGCAAAGCGGTAGAGGGTCCCAACGAAGTCCCCGTCGTCAGGCTTGTCTTCGTGCGCGACGTAGATGGAACCGTCGGGCCCGAACTTGGCGTACGCGTTGGAGTACGAGCGTGACCCTTGCGGTACGGGGATCAGATCATTGAGCAGCGTGAAGGAGCCGTCGGAGGACGCGACCGCAACGCGTTCGTTGCCCCCAGAAGTGTCGATCGCGAGGACGCGCTCGAAGTCGGGGGAATAGCAGTGCTCGCGCTCGCAAGCCCCACCCGTATATGTCGTGTACTCGCTCGGGACGGTGAACGTGCGCGTCGCCGTCACCTCGCCCGTAGCGGGGTCGTATGCCGTGATCGTGTCGGTCGTGTTGTCGGAGTTGTATTCCGTGGATGCGATGACGATGCCGCGAAGGGGAGCGGTCGACGGGTCGGCTGCGGCCGACGCCGTACCCTGCGTGCCTGTGGTGGAGGCAGAAGAGCTGGATGGAGTCGAGGATGCCCCGCAGGCGGTGAGGAGGAGGGCGCTCGTGGCGGTGGCGATGAGGATGGTGGGAATGGATTTGATGGACATGTGTCACCTCGTGAGTGTGATCGTCGGGTGGCGAACGTTGCAGGATAGTTGTGAGCTGACAAATAAAGCAAGCTCCAAAAAGTGATACGCGACACTCGTTTTTTCATAGTGTTTTCACAGTTTCGCCATAACATTCGCTTAATTGTCGCCCCTACTCTGCGAAGCAATGATGCATAAATCAGCAGAAAGGAGCGTCCCTCATGGCGGACGACAACAAGAACCTGGCGAGTGACACCGAACGCACCTCGATCCTGCCCCAGTCGGGTGGACATGCGGCGGATCGGACCGACGTACTGCCCACGTACGTAGCCCAGGCGGAGACGGCGCAGATGCCTCCCGTCGCCCAGCAGGAGGGGGCTGGCGCGTTCGCCGGCACGCCCCTGGAGTCTGTCGCGGAGGCTTCTGCCGCCGAGCCGGCGGGCGACGAGGCCGTGGTTGCTAGCGCCGCGACAGGGGAGACTGCATCGAAGAAATCCTCGTGGGGCAAGCGCGCGGCCATTGCAGGAGCCGCCGCGGCAATCCTCTCCGTCGGCTTCGGCGCGGGCATCATCACGCATGCGGCCGTTGTGGGCGATGGTCAGGACTTCTACAAGCAGGGCTACGAAGACGGTGTCAGCGACCAGGGTGACGGTGACGAGGACGGTGATTTCGGCCCCGGCGGTCAGCAGCAGGGGTCCGGTAACGGCCAGCAGCAGGGTCCCGGTAACGGTCAGCAAGGCCCGGGTTATGGTCAGCAGAAGGGTCCGGGCTCGCAGCAGGGAGATGCTGGCAGCACTCGACCGGGACCTCCTCCGGAGGGTGGCCGAGGCCCCGGCAGCAAGTCTGGAAGCCAGGGCAGTGCTGACACCTCAACCCAGAATGAGGGTTCGACCGCCAGCTGAGCGATGAGGGCGCGCGAGACGAACGATGTCTCGCGCGCCCTTTACGCGAGTGTCGCCACCAGCGTCGAGGCGGCTACGCACACCAGAAGCGCAGCAAACACAAAACCCAGCACGCGATTTGACACCCTCTTCGTGAGCCTGGCCCCCACGATGCCGCCTCCCATGGATGCCGCGGTGAACAGCGCGACCATGACCCCGGCCTCGGCGGTGATCGTCAGGGTCCCCGCGATCGTGCGCGACGCCAGCCCGAAGGCTGCGGTGATGACCATGACCAGCAGGGATGTCGCAGATGCCCGCTTCATCGGGTAGCGCAGAGCTAAGTGCAGCGCGGGCACGATCGCGAAGCCTCCGCCGACGCCGAAGAATCCCGTGAGGAAACCCGTCAGCGTCGCCAGCGCGACGACCTGGCATACGGTCGCGAGCGTCCAGGAGCCCTTGTCGCCGCTGGTGTCCCCGGCCTCGTCCGAAGAAGACGAAGCGGATGGGTGCAGCTGGGAGCGCGCCATGAAGACCGCGACCGCTCCCAGGAGAGCGCAGAAGGAGAGCATGAGGGCGCGCGCCGAGACGAGTGGGCCGAGAGCCGAACCCGCCCACGTGCCCACAAGGCCCACCAGGGCGAAGAGAGCGCCCTCGCGCCACGCGACGTTCCCGCTGCGAGCACGCGTCGCCAGCGAGACGGCGGCCGTCAACCCCACGATGATGAGGGACAGCCCCGTCGCCTGATGCGGATCCTGCCCCAGGATATAGACGAGGATCGGCACCGACAAGATACCGCCTCCCGCGCCGAGCGAGCCGACAACGATGCCGACGAGCAGGCCGATAACAAGCGCTTCAATGATCATGAGTCATTCCGAAGAGATGTGGCCTCAGATAGTCCGAGTGAGGTAGAGACCGCGGGGTCCATGATGTCCGAGGCCGGCCTGCCCGCCGCGATCAGCATGCCCATCGCGCGCAGGGCAGGGGTGGCGTGCTCGTAAAACGCCCGGTATCCCTCGCACAGGTAGTTATGCGTTGCCTCGCCCCAGCGAACGAAACGGTCTTTCGGGCACCCGCCCCAGCACAGCCGCAGGTGCGGGCACGCGTGGCACTCCTCGTCCAGGTCGGGTTTCAGGCGCGCGAAGTCACGCATCTTGTCGGAAGAGGCCAGCTGAGCGAACGACGCGGAGCTAATCGACCCGACCAACCAGTCCGGCTCCACCCAGTGATCGCAGGCGTACACGTCCCCGTTGAACTCCATCGCCATGTTCGCACCGCACGTCGGCGCGTGCACGCACACCGTGGCCGAGCCAAACATGGCCGACAGGGTCGAATCCACGTCCTGGATGAAGACCTCACCGACGTCGGTGGTCAGCCACTGGTCGAACACCTCGCACAGGAAGCGCCCGTAGGAGGCGGGGGAGGTGGATCGGCTGGTCACGCAGTCCCCGTCCTGGCGGTACAACAGCGCGGAGGTCCCGGAGCGCCAACCGCGCTCGGCCTGTGCCAGGTCCGCGGCGCGCACCCGCTCCACGATCGGAATGAACTGCAGGTAGCGGGCCCCGAGCTCATCGCGAAAATACCGGTACACCTGCGCGCCGCGTTCCTCGTTGGCCGCGTTGACCGTACACAGGACGTTCGCCTCCACGCCCGCGCGGGCGAGGGCCTCCCAGCCGCGCACAACCATCGCGTGGGTACCGCGCCCGCCGCGGTTGATCCGGTAAGCGTCGTGCAGGGGAGCGGGCCCATCGATGGACACACCCACGAGGAAGCCATGGTCGGCAAAGAAGCGCGCCCACTCATCGGTCACCAGCGTCCCATTCGTCTGCAAAGCGTGACGCACCGACTGCGTGGGGCGACGGTAGCGCGCGCACAGATCCATGAGGCGCTCAAAAAAGGCCAGGCCGCGCAGAGTCGGCTCCCCGCCCTGCCACAGCATCGTGACCTCGCCGTCGGGACTCGACTCCAGAAACGCCTCAACGTAACGCTCCAAAGTCTGCTCGGACATGGTCTGCGCGGCAGCGTCGTACAGCAGCTCCTTGGACAGGAAAAAACAATACTGACAATCCAGGTTGCAGGCAGCCCCCGTCGGCTTCGTCACCACCGAAAAGGGAAGACGGGCACTCATGGACACCCGCCCTCGCCGCACACCTCCACCCACGGCGAGGCCGTGGCCCCTCCCCGGTGAGACGCGCGCTCGCGGTCGGGTTCCTCCTCAGCGGGAGGATGCGCCGCGATGTAGGCGCAGCCCTGGGCGGCCCCGAGCGGACCAAGCGACGCCGTGACCACGTCAATATCCCACTCCATGACGGGCAAAAGCTCCGCCCCCATATGAGCGGCAATGCTCTCACGCAGGGACGGGAAGGCGTCGACAATCTCGCCCGCCAGAATGATTGCTTTCGGATTAATGAGCAACGCCGCCGACCCCAACACATAGCCGATCGCCCGCGCGGCACCCTCCAACGCCGCCAGCGCACGCTCATCCTCGGCGTGCACCGCCGCGCGCAGCGCCGTCACATCCCGCACCCCCGCGCGCTCGCACAAGGCAGGCACCGACGCCAGCGTCTCCACACACCCCCGTTTACCGCACCCACACAGCGCGTCGTTTCCCGCCACCGTGATATGCCCCAGCTCCCCAGCCAAACCCGTCGCCCCACCCACCAGGCGAAAATCCGACACGACGCACCCGCCCACGCCACCGGACAGGCGCAAGTAAATGAACGACGACATACCCGAGCCCGCACCCCACAGCCCCTCCGCCAGCGCCGCCATCCGCACCGTGTTGTCCACCACCGGGAGAGGATCCCACCACCGACGCGTCAGCTCGGCAAGCTCCTCCACACTCGGATACGCATCCGAAGCCACCCTCGCGTGACGACCCATCGGAATCGGCACCCCCACACCCACCGCACGCACCCCCGACACATCAATCCCCTGCGACGCGGCGCTCGCGGCCAGGGCCTCGCAGGTCTGTTCCAGGCAGCCCACCAGGGAGGGGGAAGTCGGGGAGACGATGTGGGCGGCAGCCAGGACCGTGCCGGAGCGGCTGAGCATGACCCCGGCGCAGGAGGTACGCGTGACGAGCAAGCCCACCGAGTGAGCGGCGGACGCATTGAGGGTCAGGAGCTGGGTGGGGCGCCCGCGGCCGGAAGCGTTGGAACGCACGGGGAGCACGAAGCCTTCGTCGAGGAGAGTGGCCAGGGCGCGGCCCAGGTTCGTGCGCGAGGTGCCCAGGGCCTCGCACAGCTGTGAGCGCGTCGCCGGGGAGTGGGCAAGGAAGGCGACGATGCGGTCCTCCAGCGTAGGCATGGCGTGGCGCGTGGGGTAGTGCATGTCCCTCCTTCCCGGCGCTTCATCGTTGGTATCTGCTTGGGGCGCTCCGGCCTCGTTGATACTTTCTATGGTACGCGTCACTGTGTGTGGTGTGCAGGGAGCGCGTTCGCCTCGGCGACGGGATCACGCGTGTCCTCCCGCCGCCGAGGCCGGGGTTAGTCGCTCGTCACCTCATCCAGGTCGGAGCGCGCGGTGTTGACCAGCGGGATATCGAAGTCCGTCATCGCCGCCATCCACTTGGCGAAGGAGTGGTCTCCGCGCTCGCGCAGCTGCAGGTAGAGGTTCGTGGCCAGCTCCCTGCGAATCTCGTCGTAGACGGGCACGGTGTACACGTTGTTCATCTCGGCCGGATCCAGGCGCAGGTCGTAGAGCTCGTTGATCGACTCGGGGTTGATGACGAGCTTGAAGTCCCGCGTGCGCAGCATGCGCTGCTGGAGGGGGAAGTGGTGGCCGTGGAACTCGCACACGATGTCCTCACGCCACCCTTCGACCTCGCCCCCGCGCGTCAGGTCCACGATCGAGCGGCCATCCTCCACGAGCGAGGTATCCAGACCCGCGATGTCGAGCACCGTGGCCGGCAGGTCGATGAGGGAGACGAACGCGTCGGAGCGACCCACGGTCGAGACACCGGGGATGTGAGCGATGAAAGGGACGTTGTAGATGTCGTCGTACATCATCGGCCCCTTGTCGTTGAGGCGGTGTGAACCCGTGAACTCACCGTGGTCCGCGCAGAAGAAGACCGCCGTGTCGTCCAGGATCCCCAGCTCCCGCGCCACGTCCATGATGCGCCCGATCTCGAAGTCGATCATGGCCGTGTATCCCCAGTAGACCGCGATGAGCTTCTTCCACTGCTCGTTCGTAAACGAGGAGGTGGACCAGTAGGTTGCGTAGTTCTGCTGGATCGGGGGCTTACCGATGAGGGAATCGCCGAAGTTTTCCGGCAGCTCAACGTCAGCCGGGTCGATCAGATCGAACCACTCGTCCGGCAGGAAGTAGGGAAGGTGGGGTCCGAAAAAGTGCACGTCGAGGCAGAAAGGCTGGCCCGAGTCCTTCCAGTCGGCCGCGTACTCGCGCAGCTTTTCGATCGCGCGGTCCGCCAGGAAGCGCTCGAAGGTGGCTTCCTCGGGCTGGTCGAGGCGCGCGGCGATGATGTGGCCGTCGCGCCCGCCGGGCAGCTTGCCGCGCCACAGGTCGTGCGCGCGCACGGGCGGGAGGTTGTTGGCCTCGAGCCAGGCGACGTACTTCTCGTTGGCTACCGGGTTTTCGGCTCCCCAGTAGGTATCGTCGTCCGCGCCGAACTTGTCGGGCAGGTTGTAGCCGCAGTGATATTTGCCGACGATGCCGACGTTGTATCCGGCGTCGCGCAGCTCCTGCGTGTAGGTCCACGTGCCCTCGGGGATCGAGACCTGGTAGGCGATGTTCCATTCGGGGTTGGCCAGTACCTGGTGCTTGCCCGGGCGCTTGCCCGTCATGAGGGAAGCTCGCGCCGGCGTGCAGATAGCCGTGGGGGTGAAGCAGTGTGTGAAGGCGAAGCCCGATTCGCCCATCGCGTCGATGACGGGGGTGCGTGCGTGGGGGTTGCCCAGGCACCCGATCGTGTCGGTGCGGTGCTGGTCGGTCATGATGACCAGGACGTTGCGCACGTTGTTGGGGATATCCCGAGTCGTATCAGTCATTGCAATGCCTTTTCGTCGTTGAAATCGAAGGGGAGGGCGCTCACTTCTGGGTGACGACCTTGTCCATATCCTCAAGCTCAGCGCCGCTGGTCTCGGTGAGGAACTTCGCCGTGAAGATGACCGCGAGGACACCGAAGGCGCAGTAGATCCAGTAGGTGCCAGCGGGCGACCAACCGATGAGGAAGGGGAAAAGTAGGACGACCAGGAAGTTGACGAGGAAGTCCGCTCCCGAGGCCAGCGACATGGCCCCGCCGCGGATCGAGTTGGGGAACATCTCGCCCATGACGATGGAGAAGATGGGGCCCCACGAGGAGGTGAATCCGAGCAAGAACGTGCACAGGGCGGCGACCGCCAGGAACGCCAGGATGGGGGAGTCTGCGACGTCCGGCTTGCCGTCGACGGTGGGGGCGACCGTGAAGACCGTGGCCACGATGCCCAGCGACACGAAGATGAGGGTGCCGCCGTAGATCAGCATGCGCTTGCGGCCCACGCGGTCCACCAGCATGATGCCCGACAGGACGCCGATGATCTTGAAGGCGGTGATCAGCAGGGTCTGGGTCAGGGCCATCGACTCGGTGAAGCCGACGGCAGCGAACAGGGAGTTCGAGTAGAAGAAGACGCCGTTGATGCCGGTGAGCTGCTGGAAGGCGGCGATCGCCATGCCGATGAAGACGAGGCCCCGCCACTGCGAGGACAGGATCTGCCCGATCGACAGCTTCGCGCCGCCCGTGATTGTCAGGGACTGGGCGATGGCTTCGACGCGGTCTGCGGGGTCTTCCTCGCCGGACAGCTTGGCTAGGATCTCCTCGGCCTTCTTGGTACGGCCCACGGAGACGAGGTAACGGGGAGACTCGGGGATTGTCGCCGTGAAGATGACGAAGAGGAGGGCCGGGATGATCAGGCAGGCGAAGAGGACCTGCCAGGTCATGAGGCCGCCGAACGCGGGCTTGGCTGCGCCGCCCGTGATCGAGACGACCGCCGTGTTGATGAGGCCTGCGAAGAATAGGCCGAGGATGATCGCGAGCTGGCGGAAGCCGATGAGGCGCCCGCGGATCTCAGCGGGAGCGATCTCAGCGACGTAGCCGGGGGCGACCGTGGTCGCTGCGCCGAAGCCGATGCCGCCGACGATGCGGGTCAGGAGCAGGAAGGGGTAGCCGAAGCTGCCCAGGAGGGGAGAGATGGGCCCGAGGAGGGCCTCAACAAGCAGGAAGGGGCCGACCCACATGAGCGTGGTCTTGCGGCCGATCTTGTCGGAGATGCGTCCTGCGGCCAGGGCACCAATCAGGCCGCCGATGACGCCGGCGGCACCGGCGACGCCCTGCAGGATCGGTCCGAGCTCGAAAGTCGTTCCCACCGCCTTGATGGCGGCGTTGAGGACCATGCCCTCGAATCCGTAGAAGAAGGGGCCGAGGGTGGCGATGAGAGCGAGGGACGTTGCGTAGCGCCTCGCTTGCTTCTCGCGGGGGGTGAGAGAAGGTGTCGTTGACATGTCTTCGTCCTTGAAGGTGAGGAATGCGCCCGCGCCTGCCGTGTGCGCATTCTTCACGCTACGCCCACTGTTTTGTGTCCGAAGTTACGGACATAAACAAGGTAAGTGAGCTGCGACACCTTTTGTTGGGAGTTAGCGTTGCTGGAGCACGAACTCCGGATTTGGCGCATCGGTCACCTCTGCCGAATCAGCCTCGGTGATGAACGGCTCCACCTCTGCGCGCGTCGCTCCGCCCGTCTCATCATCCACGTGTTGTCAAAGACATGTGGATCGTGGAGTCGGCGTTCACCTCGCGACGAATGGTGGGATCAGTCGAGCCAGGCGACTGGACCATAGCCGTTGATACCGTCATCCACGACGGGGATTGTGTGATCGCCGGTCCCATCAACGTTGAGGATGTGAAGATAATAGTCTGTGTGCGTTTTGTCCCACATGACAAACGCGAGTTGCTGAGCGTCGGGACTGACAATAATCCTGTAGCCGTCGAACAGTCGATATTTTCCTGGGTCGTCGTAGGGCTTGTAGAGACTCTTTTCCTCATAGTAGTAGCCCTGCTCCACCTTGGAGCGAGTAGTAGCGTCCGTTGCGGTGTAGCTGAAGATTCCGAGGCGGTCGTCTATGTCGAAGCACTTGTTATCTTTTGAGATGCTCGAGTTGTCGGTTGCGCACAGGTGGTTCACGTCGTTTCCTTGCGCCCATCCCGTATCTATGTCCGTCCTGAGATCCGTTCCAGCCAGCAAATTGAGATGACGATCGCGAGAGTCTGACGGTTCGATAGTGAGCACGAGTTCCGGTGTTGTGCTGCCGATTGCGACGCGATAATACATTGAGCGTGTGCCGTCATCTTCACGGCATTCCCGCATAAAGTAGAAGTAATTGTCGGCTGAGAAGGTTGGGGCGCTATCGTAACAGTCAGCGTCTTTGTCGAGGAGCGGCACCATGGCAGATACGTCCGTGATGTTGTCGTCGGTATCGTAGTATCCGACGTGCTTGGCAGATGTCAAACTCTCGGCCCATATGCGCGTGCGGTACGAATAATCACGGGAATAGCAGTCGTTAAAGGCGCAGTCGTGGCCAGAGATCAAATCGTCGTTTTCGTCGACAGGTTTCGATCGAAATATGCGCATGGCAACCACCTGCCCCGTGGTGGGGTCGATTGCTCGGAAGCGTGCGTCAGTTCCGCGAGGGTGATAGGGATCGACGAGGGAGTCCCCGATGATGAGTCCATGCATCGGTTTGTCCTCGAGGGGGTCGCGAGCTACGGCGCTCGGCGAAGGGGAGGCGGGTTGTGCGCTCGGTGTCGTGGGCGTAGGTGTCGTCGTGGTCGCCGGGGATGGTGCTGCCTCTGGCACAGTGGTCTTG
This sequence comes from Pauljensenia sp. 20925_1_34, assembly GCF_041432775.1. NCBI lineage: Bacteria > Bacillati > Actinomycetota > Actinomycetes > Actinomycetales > Actinomycetaceae > Pauljensenia > Pauljensenia sp. 20925_1_34. The sequence continues at coordinate 20,683 of NZ_JAPWAG010000018.1, forward strand.
GGAACGCAGGCGCTCATAGCGAGTACGCAGGACAAGCTGAGTGCGGCGGTGATGACGTGTCGAAACATGGCGACCCTTGGCATGTAACTGTTGATCGGATGCATGAGAGTATACACATGTCTGACCGCGCGCGGGACTGTTTGGACATATGAGCCGACGCCCGGATCGTCGTCTCACGGCCTCAGCGCGTCTGGAGCACGAACTCCGGATCCGGCGCGCTCGTCACCTCAACCGAATCGGCGTCGATGACCAGCGCCTTCGTCCCGCGCAGGCGCAGCGTGCCACTCACGCGCACCCATGTGTCGGCCGGGGGTGCCGCCTCTTGAGAGCGCACCACGAAGCCGATCGCGTAGGCGTCAGCCGCGCAGCACCAGATCGCCATGCGTGCCACCGCGAAGCTATCTCCCTGCGCCAATCGGGGAATCGCGGCCTGCCCGCGCGCCGAGGCCTCGCTCATGACGAAGCCCGTCAGCTCCACCCGCTGCCCGTCGTGCACCTTCCCGTGAGACGTCAGCTCGTCAATCTGCGCGGAAAAGTTCTCCGTCGTCAGCTCCAGCGTCCCGGACGCCGAGGCCTGGGCCGCGCCCCCGCTCTGGCTCCCATCGGGGGCCTGGCCCTGGGCGCCCCCATCCCCGTCGGTGGGGGAGGGGGAGGGGCTTTGCTCGGGTGTGTCGGCGGGGTCCGCCACGGCCTCGTCCTCGGCGTTGGCTGCGCGTGCGCTCATGGTGGTCGCGGCCAGCTCCGAGGGGGAGACGCGGAAGGGGAGGATGAGGATCAGGGCGGCCAGGAGGGCGACGAGTCCGCGTGTGAGTCCCTTGCGGGAGGTGGGTGAGTCCTCGCCCGTGCCCAGGCGCGAGGACATTGCTAGCGCGCAGGCCAGTAGCCCGACTCCCGACGCGATGATGCCCAGGCGCGCCGACGGGGGGACGAAGGATCCGTAACGACCCGACAGGGCCACCCACGCCAGGCTGGCACCCAGGCCGGCCAGGCTCAGCGTCTCCACGGCGGGTGCGATTCGGTCGATAATCTTCACGATAAGACTCCCATCCACCAGGCGCCGCCCACGACGCACGCGGCGATCACCGTGACCGTGGCGAACAGGCGAGCTACGAATACGCCGCGGAACTGCGATGCCAGCAGCGCTACGTTCTTCACGTCCATCATTGGCCCGTACACCATGAAGCCCATGAGGGCCCCCGCGGGAGCCAACGACGCCAACGATCGCGCGATCACCGCGTCAGACGAGGAGCACAGGGACAGGGCGAAACCGGCGCCCATCATGAGCGCGAGAGCCCCCCATGCGGGCAGCCCCGACAGGAGAGAGGACACGGGCCACAGCACCTGCGCGAGTGTTGACGCCGCCACGCCTCCGAGCAGGAACGGCAAAATTCGCCCAAACGAGCGGCCCGTCGCCGCCAGGACTCCCGACACGCTCCGGTCGGGAACCTCGCACCCATCCGAGCACCCGCATCCGTCCGCGTGAGCGTCGTAGCCTGTCTCGCGCAGCGCCGCCGGGGCGGCGACCAGCATGGACATGCCCACCGACACGGCGACGATGACGGACAGACCGACGCGCGCGCCCACGAGCGACCAGGAGCCGAAGGCGTAGTAGGTGGAGGCGATCACCAGCGGGTTAATCGCTGGGGAGGCCAGCATGAGCGTCGTTGCGGCCGACAGCGGCACGCCCTTGCGCAGCAGGGAACGGAAGATCGGGACGGCCGAGCAGTCGCACACGGGCAGCAGGAACGCGGCGACGAGGGCGGCGAACACCGACGCCAGCGGGTTCGTTGGAAAAACCCGCGCGATGAGGGAGGGGGAGACGTAGGCTTCGATCAGCTCGGCGACGGCCACGCCCAGGAGCAGGAAGGGGATCGCCTGGAGCGTCATGCCCACGGCGATCGTCGCGGCGCGGCCGAGCGGGAACCCCGCGCCGGACAGGGACCCCTGCATCGCCCAAAGCGCCACCAGCGCCGCGATCAGGCACACGCCGACGACCGCACCCCAGGGGCGCACGGGGCGTTTCGTTTCCGTTTCAATCACCCCATAACTCTAGTCCAGGGGCGTGGACCGCCCGGCAGTACGCGCCGTTCGCGTCGGATGGACGAGGCCCGGGTGTCTCCGTCTTCAGCGCGCCCTCGGCGCCCGGTAGACACCAGACGAGGCCATGGCTGGGCTGGGAGGGCGGGCGCGGCGGACACATAGCCAGGTCGAGCCTGGCAGGAAGGCACGCACTGCGCTGTGGGCGGATAGACGCCTCCACGGTGGGCGCTTGGTCAGGGGCTTCGCTACACTAGGTTTTCGCTATGATCCGGCCCGAACGCTCGGGGTATCACCGGGGAGCATCCGGAAGAAAGAGGAACGCGACAGCCGGCCACGGCCTCGTCCCCTCAAGTAGAACCGGACGGGTGGGCCCGACACAGCCCCAACGAAGCGGCCGCGCCCCAACCGGGGGAGCGGCAAGCGGGGTGGTACCGCGGGTGCCGGCGACGCCGGTCCTCGTCCCTGTATAGGCGCGAGACGAGGACACTCATGACGAAGCACGGCTTCTACCCCCGCCACCGGCAAGACGAGGTGGACCCCAGCCCTTCCTTCCCGACCATGGAAGCATCCACGCTGGCCTTCTGGGCGAGCGACGACACCTTCCGCAAGTCGGTGCAGATGCGCGACGCCGGCGAGCACGGCTCTAACGAGTTCGTGTTCTACGATGGTCCGCCTTTCGCCAACGGCCTGCCCCACTACGGTCACCTCCTGACCGGCTACGTCAAGGACGTGGTGGGCCGCTACCAGACCATGAAGGGTCACCGCGTCGAGCGTCGCTTCGGCTGGGACACGCACGGCCTGCCCGCCGAGCTCGAGGCCCAGCGCCAGCTCGGCATCGAAGACGTCACCGAAATCACCCGCGAGGGCGGCATCGGCATCGAAGCCTTCAACGCGGCCTGCCGCTCCTCCGTCCTGCGCTACACGAAGGAATGGGAAGAGTACGTCACCCGCCAGGCACGCTGGGTCGACTTCGAGAACGACTACAAGACCCTGGATAAGTCCTACACGGAGTCCGTCATCTGGGCCTTCAAGCAGCTCTACGACAAGGGCCTGGCCTACCAGGGCCACCGCGTTCTGCCCTACTGCTGGAACGACCGCACGCCGCTGAGCAACCACGAGCTCAAGATGGACGACGACGTGTACCAGGACCGCACCGACAACACGGTGACCGTGGGCCTGCGCCTCGAGACGAAGCTGCGCGACGACTCGGCGCGCCCCGAGCTGGCCCTCATCTGGACGACCACGCCCTGGACGCTGCCGTCGAACTCGGCTGTCGCCGTGGGCCCGGACATCGAGTACTCGCTCGTCGAGGTCGCCAGCGACCACGCGGGCGTCCTCGCCGGCGAGCGCGTCCTCATCGCCACCGACCTGATCCCCGCCTACGCCAAGGAACTCGGCGAGGAGCCGAGTGTTGTGGCTACCTACAAGGGCTCGGAGCTGGTGGGCATCCACTACCACCCGATCTACGACTACTTCGACACCCCCGAGCGCCGCGCCGAGGGCGGCACCCCCGGCCCCAACGCCTGGTCCATCATCGCCGCCGAGTACGTCACGACGACCGACGGCACCGGCCTGGTCCACCAGGCTCCCGCCTTCGGTGAAGACGACATGTGGACCTGCATGGAGTACGGCATCGGCGTGGTCCTGCCCGTCGACGAGGGCGGCGTCTTCACGTCCGAGGTTCCCGACTACGAGGGCATGCAGATCTTCGACGCGAACCGCTACGTGGTGGCCGACCTGCGCGAGCAGGGTGGCCCCATCGCGCGCCGCGCGCCCGAAATCCGCGCCGTCCTGGTGCGCGAGAAGTCCTACGTGCACTCCTATCCGCACTGCTGGCGCTGCCGCAAGCCCCTCATGTACAAGGCGGTGTCGTCCTGGTTCGTGCGCGTCACCCAGATCCGCGACCGCATGGTGGAGCTGAACGAGGAGATTACCTGGACCCCCGCGCACACCAAGCACGGCATCTTCGGCAAGTGGCTGGAGGGCGCCCGCGACTGGTCGATCTCGCGTAACCGCTTCTGGGGCGCGCCGATCCCCGTGTGGGTCTCGGATGACCCGGCGTACCCGCGCACCGACGTGTACGGCTCGATCGCCGAGCTCGAGGCGGACTTTGGCGTGGAGGTCACGGACTTCCACCGTCCCTTCATTGATCAGCTCACGCGCCCGAACCCGGATGATCCGACGGGCAAGTCGACGATGCGCCGCATCACCGACGTGTTCGACTGCTGGTTTGAGTCGGGCTCGATGCCCTTCGCGCAGGTGCACTACCCGTTCGAAAACCAGGAGTGGTTCGAGAACCACTATCCGGGCGACTTCATCGTCGAGTACATCGGTCAGACGCGCGGCTGGTTCTACACGCTGCACGTCCTGGCGACCGCGCTCTTCGACCGTCCCGCCTTCCGCTCGTGCGTCTCCCACGGCATCGTCCTGGGTGACGACGGCCTGAAGATGTCCAAGTCGCTGCGTAACTACCCGGACGTGGCAGAGGTGTTCAACAAGTACGGTTCCGACGCGATGCGTTGGTTCCTCATGTCGAGCCCGGTCGTGCGCGGCGGCAACCTGATCGTCAAGGAGGAGTCGATCCGCGACACGGTCCGTCAGGTGCTGCTGCCCATCTGGAACACGTACTACTTCTTCACGCTGTACGCGGGCGCCTGCAACAAGGGCGAGGGCTACGAGGCGAAGCGCCTCGACCTGTCCTCGGCCGAGGTCGTGGCCGCCCTGCCGGAGATGGACCGCTACCTGCTGGCCCACACGCTCACCCTGGCGGAGGACGTGCGCGGTGCCCTGGACGCCTATGACGTGGCCGGAGCCTGCGAGTCGATCCGCGACTACCTGGACGTGCTGACGAACTGGTACGTGCGTACCCAGCGTCAGCGCTTCTGGGACGAGGATGGTTCGGCCTTCGACGCGCTGTACACGGCGCTCGTGACGCTCATGGAGCTGGCGGCGCCCCTGCTGCCGCTGCTGACTGAGGAGATCTGGCGCGGCCTGACGGGCGGGGAGTCCGTGCACCTGGTCGACTTCCCGGTCATCGACAAGGCCGTGGTGGCCCCCGAGCTCGTGGCGGCCATGGACGAGGTTCGCTCGACCGTGTCGGCGGCCCACGCGCTGCGTAAGACGCATCAGCTGCGCGTGCGCCAGCCGCTGGCCTCCCTGCAGGTCGTCTCGGAGAATTATGAGGAGCTGGAGCCTTTCGCAGACCTGATCGCCTCCGAGGTGAACGTGAAGTCCGTGGTCTTCAACGACCCGCAGAATTCGGGCCTGAGCGTGCGTACCGAGCTCGCCCTGAACCCGCGCGCCTTCGAGCCTGCGGTTCGTAAGCTGACGAGCCAGCTGTTCAAGGCCCAGAAGGCCGGCGAGTGGGAGCTCACGGAGGAGGGCACCGTTCGTTTCCCGGGTGTCCTGCTTGACGGCGCACCGCTGGAGCTGACCGGCGACATGTTCTCGGTGTCCACGTCTGTGGACGCGGCCGAGGGCCAGGTTGCGGACGTGCTCGCCTCTGGCACCTTCGTCGTGCTCGATACGGAGCTGACCCCCGAGCTGGAGGCCGAGGGTTACGCCCGCGACGTCGTGCGCGCCGTCCAGGATGAGCGTAAGAACGCCGGCCTGCACATCGCGGATCGCATCGACCTGTCGCTGACCGTGCCCTCCGATCACGTGGCCGATGTGGAGACCTGGCGCGACATGATTGCGGCCGAGACCCTCGCCCTGTCGGTTGAGATCGAGGCTGGCGACAAGCTCGAGGTGCGCGTCGCCAAGCACTGAGTGCTGTGGGCCGGGCGGGCCGGGCGAAGCGCGGCCCGCCCACCCTTACAGGCTGGGGCCGGGAGGAAAACCTCCCGGCCCCAGCGGTATATGTCAACTTGATCGACGTTTCGTTAGGGAACATCGATGTCGGCTCGCTCCATGGTGACCTTCTTGGTCACTCCCAGTGCTGTCACGCTGTAGGAGATCGTGTTATTGGTGTAGGTGAAGGTCTTGGTCTCGGCAGAGGAGGCAAGAATCGCGGAGCCGGTCTTTTCTGTGTTGTTGACGGAATCCCAGGTGTACGGTGTCTTGGAATCTGTCGGGGCAACGTAGCTACCCGCCCAGTACAGAGCATCACTGTCGGGAGTGTGCCAGTAGATCTCGATGGCGTCAGCGGTGACTCTAGCGATCTGGTAGCTGTCTTCGTTCGGGTCCTTTTCTTTCCAGGTGCCTGTCAGGTCTGCTGGCGTGGCCGGAGAATCGGTAGTAGGTGCGGCAGAGCTGGCCTGCTGGTGTGGTGTGTTCGAAGCCGAGCTCTCGGTAGTGCTTGAGCATGCTCCGAGGGTAGCGAGCGCAATGATGCACGCTGCAGAAATGAGTGCTTGTTTCATGGGTGCCTCCGGCGATAATTGATGTGTGACGGGGCCGCACGCCTGCGCGGATGATAACACCCTAACCCGAATGGTTAATCTGTAATTGCGTTGGTGATGGCGTGTTGTGCTTACCCGTGAAGCAGTCTGAGAATACGGAGGCTACCTCGTGGATATTTTCTCGTCCAGAGTGCCGCAGTGCGCCCTCGGGGAGGCTCGGTGACGATTACGCGGATGGGTGACGAGCTTGTGGATATGGGGCACAACGTGTTGGTCGGGGCTCGGTCCCTGGCATCGTTGAGGGAGGGAGCATCGGGCTGGCGCGCTCGCGCCGCAGCGCCATAGACTGGATGAATCCCATCTGGAGGATTGCATCCGATCGAGAGCATTCTACCCGTGAGGGAGCATTGCGCCCGATCAGTTGGGATTGACTCTTCTCGATCGGGGCGCATCGCCTCATCGGCCACAAGCGCCGTCGCGGAGCTGGCCGCCCGTTCCCCTGCCCCGGTTCTGTCGGCGACGCCCTATCGGCGTTTATCGGTGCCCCGCCGGGCTGCCCTGCACTGGTGAGGGAGCACGACGCCTGTGAGGGAGCATGACGCCAGGGGTAATGGTGGGGGTTTTGCACCATTAGAAGCATCCTGCCGGCGTGTCGTCGGCGTGTCGTGGCTCTATTGCTGCAATTCCCCCGTTTGCTGTTGGTGAGGTCGCGGTTCGAGGTGGCGTGGCGCCCAAAGTGCAGACCACCTCGGCGAAAAACGCCAACAATGGGCTGTCGCGGGCGAGGTGGTCTGCGATCTGGGCACAACGGCGCCAGGCCTCGCGTGGAGCTCGCACGCAAACCGCTGAATATGCGCGTTAACCCCCTTGATACGCACGTCAACCTCTCGACATGCGCGTGGGAGGCGCTGCCCACGCGCATATCATCGGGCCCACGCGCGAGGTGTCGGTCCCACGCGCGAGTCAGCGGGGCCCAGGCGCGCGGCGAGGAGTGCAGGCAGCTAGCATGCCTCGGCGAACTGCACTCCCTGACACCCAGTGCCCACACCTGGCCATGGCCACTCGTTCGCCCACACATCAGGTACGTGGGGGCATTCACGCCCCACGATGAAACAATCCCCGTCAATGTGGATTTTACCGCGCCAGCGAGCTGAAAAGTCCCGACAAAACCGGCACGTTACGTCCTGAAACCCCGACACAGCGCCCGCCCTGTCGCGCGAGGAGTGCCCAGAATCCAGGAGTGAACGAGTAGGTGCCGAAGCGCTAGCGCGACGTGATGTAGCGCAGGTCGACGTTAGCCTCGCGCAGGTGATCGAGGTAGGGCTTGTTCGAGGACAGCCAGGGTGAGAGCACGGGCTGGCCGTCCTGCTTCATGAAGGAATTGAGCAGATCGTCGCGCGAGAATCGCGTCGCGAAGAGGACCTGTCGCAGCTCGAGGCTGTTGGTGGCCTCGACGTTGAGGGCGGGGTACGTGGCGTGCGTGTAGCGCTTGACGCGGGGCCACGGGGTGTCCGTGACGCGCCACCGCCCGTCCTTGGGGGCCTCGCCGGGCAGGACAATGGGGCGCTGGCGCAGGTTTGCGCGGCGCAGCGCTCCGAGCTGCGTGATCAGCACGTAGCTGGCGAAATGCTCGCTGCGCGTGTCCATCGTGAAGGCCTTGCTGGGGTGGCGTTCGGACCAGCTGAAACGGTAGTAGCCAGAGATCTCCCACATCGTGAAGAAGTCTGTGTTGTAGGACGAGAACGAATAGCCGTAGCCGTACCCGTTTTGAAACTCATCTTGTGCGACGGAAGTACCCGAACAGAGCTTCCCAATCAACGTCTCTAACTTCTCCAACATGATCGGATACTCCTTCGATGATGTGTTGCGTGATGAGTTCGTCGATCGTCATGGGAATCCATGCGCCCAGGGTGGCTTTTTCGAGGATGCGTACCTGGGGCGCGTAACCGTAGGAGCCGTGGTCCTCGTCGAGCATACAGATCTCGATCATGACGTCCTCGGGCAGAGGGGCCTCCGTGAAGCGGAACTGGCGGTAGAGCTCGTTGAAGTTGGCGGGCGGGCCCGAGCGGAACTCGGAGGGGAAGATCCCGCCGTTCATGATCGGTGTCAACTGGCGCGATCCGACGTGCCCGATGTGGTCAAGGCCGGTGATGTCAAAGGCCGTGATGAAGTCGGGCTTGTTGGTGTAGTACCGGTTCGTTCCGGGCACTTCGCCGTGGTCACGGTCGGAGCGCCACTGCGGGAAAATCGTCTTGGGCTTGGCGTATCGCGAGCGCAGCCACGCGGCCGTGGAGACCAGCTCGGGGTCGGTGCCGTCCGACATCTGCGCCGCCATGTACACGGTGACGTCCATGCCTGCACGGTAGCGGCTCCCGAGCCCCGCCTCAGCGTTGGGTAGCACGTCCCCGGGGCCGGGCGCTCGCACGGGGAACATGGCGCTCATGGGGGCCACGACTTCGTCTGTGCGATGCTGTGGCGACTCGGTGGTCATGGAGGCTCGATTCTCTTCGGTGACGTCGGGAATTCGCGCGGGTGTCAGGCAGGCGGCGGCGGGATCGGGGGAGTGGCGTGGCGCTGAGGGGGAGTTGCAGCAGGCTGCGGAGGGGGCGCGGGGATCGGTGCAACCGAGCGCTGAGCCGCCTCGGGGTGGGGCGAGGCCTCGTGGGGTCTGTCCGCCTCGGGGTGCTGCGCCGTCTCCCCGCCCTTGTGCGTCTGGGCGTGCTGGTCGGTATCGGCCAGCTTGGCCGCGCCGCTGTGCTGCGTGCTGTTGACGGGGGCGCCGCCCGGCTTCTGCGAGGCGTTGGTGGGCGCTCCCGTGTCCTGGCGCACCGGGCTCTGAGCTGTTTCCTTGGCTTGGCTGGGCGTGACCGGCTCTTGGAACATCGCCAGTTCGAGGGCATTCATGAGCGGGCCGACCATCTTGTTGAACTGTTCGTAGGTGAGCCCGCGCAAATCCTCACTTACGCAACGCAGGCGCACGTTGCTGAACTGCACCTGGTTGTAGAAGAAGATGATCATGGGCACCTTGAACACCAGGGAGGTTCCGGCGATCGAGACGTTCCACGACTCGGGGATCGAGAGCACCTCGTCACGAGAGGTGATGCGGTGTTTTTTCTCGTCGACGAAGATGACGATCTCTGTGAAGTAGTCGAAAGCGGCGTAGATCGCCTGGAGCATCTGCTCCCACGAGACGCGGTGCGTCAGGGTGAACGTCGAACGGATCCAGCCGTTGTCGACGTGCTGGCCTTCCAAGTACATGGCACTGCTCCTCTCGTGTTGTCGGTGATTGCTACGCGTGTCGGCGTTGGACGTCAGGCGGTGGTTGACGATGCGTCCGCGCCGTCGGAGGGCTTGGCGGTGGGCACGTGCATCATGATCTCCATGGAGTCCATGAGCTGGCACATCGACTTGTTGAACTTCTCGTAGTTGGTGTTGCGGAACTCCTCGTTCACGCAGCCGACGGAGACGTTGACGGTCGGCGTCTGGTTGTGGAAGGTGATCATCAGGGGAGCGTTGATCACCGTGGAGATGCCGCGCAGCATGATGGTGCGGTTTTCGGGGATGGAGAGGATGTCCGTCTGGCGCGAGATGGGCACTTGCGCGTCGTCGACGAGGACCTGCGGATTGGCAAAGTAGGGGTATGCGCCGTGGACGGCCAGCAGCAGCTGGGGCCACGACACTCGGTAGGTCAGGTTAAAGGTGGAACGGATCCAGCCGTTGTTCTCGTTTTCTGCGACGAGTAGCATGTCAATTCCTTATCGCTTGCAAGCGCGCGATGCCGCGCCGTGAGGGGCATCCTACCAGAGGAGGCTGGGAGTCTAGCGGGCCGCGTCGATGGTGGCCTTGGCGGTCCTGAGGTCCACGCCGGTTCGGTCCCTGTATGCCTTGATGGCGCTCACGGGGCGGCCGTCGGCCACCATCTGGCGTTCGGCATGCGTCAGCTCGAGGCTGGTGGAGATGATCGAGGATGTGGGCACGGGCACGGCGTCAATCGCGGCCTTGGCTGCCTTGAGGCTTACGCCGGTGCGATCCTTGTATGCCTTGACTGCCGCGATTTTCGGGCCCGTAGCCAGCAACTCCATTTCGGCGGCGCTCACTTCCAGGGACGAGGCCGTGGCGGGGGTGAGTGAATCGGTGGAAGAGACGGGTGAGGAGGGATCGGCCAGAGCCGTGATTCCGGCGTCTGCGTAGGCGGCGCGCAGGCGCGCCTCAAGGGTTGCGACCTGCTCCTTCAGTCGGCGGTTTTCGGTGCGCAGCTCTTCAATCTCGCTTGCTTGGCCGAACCACTTACCCATACGGGAACCCTCCATATCTCATTCCTTCTTGTTCTCTCTTGTTCTCTCCCATCTTACTCGCCCCGTCAGGACAGTGGACCGCCGTTCGAGCCACGGCCTCGTCGATGACGACGCGCGAACAGCGCGCACAAACGCGCCGTGATCGGCGGAACAAGCCGCCCGCCGCGCCTGGGCCGGTAAAATAGCGGAGACACTGCGAGCAGCGGAGGAAACATGGCAGGCGAATCGTTCTTCGGGGAAGACACCACCCACGACGATCAGCGAGGCGGCATCCCCGCCGACCTCATCCCGTACCTGGAAGCGGCCGACGAGGTCGAGGAGACCGAGGCGGGGGAGGGCACCGACCCTGAGGCTGAGGAGAGCGAACGCGAGGCCGCGCTGCGTGCCCTCGTCGAGCACTCCCTGCTGCTGGGCCCCGACCCTGCCGTCCTGGCCGAGATTGAGGGCGAGGTGGACGAGGACTTCGCCGACGATGCCGCCGAGGCACGCGATGAGCGCGCTTCCCACGAGGCCGCGCTCGCGAAGGCCGAGGACGACGTCGCGCTGGACGCGCGCGTGCAGGAGATCTACGAGTCCATCGTCGCGCGCGCACCCGAGCACGATATTGACCCCACGCTGGACCGCGTGAAGCTCGCCCTCGACATCCTGGGCGACCCGCAGAACTTCTACCCGTCGATCCACATCACGGGTACGAACGGCAAGACGTCCACGTCGCGCATGATCGACTCGCTCCTCACCGCCTTCGGCATGAAGACGGGCCGCTTCACGAGCCCGCACCTGCTCGACGTGCGCGAGCGCATCTCGCTGGAGGGCCAGCCGATCACGCGCGAGGGCTTCGTGCGCGCCTGGGATGACATCGCCCCCTACGTTGGCATGGTGGACGAGCGCAGCGCGCAGGAGGGCGGCCCGCGCCTGTCCTTCTTCGAGGTCTTCACGATCATGGCCTACGCGGCCTTCGCGGATTACCCCGTGGACGCCGCCGTCGTCGAGGTCGGCATGGGCGGGCGCTGGGACGCCACGAACGTCATCGATGCGGGCGTCTCCGTCATCACGCCGATCGCCCTGGACCACACGAAGTGGCTGGGCTCCACGATCGAAGAGATCGCGCGCGAAAAGGCCGGCATCATCAAGCCCGGCCAGGTCGTCGTCATCATGGCTCAGGAGGAGGACGTCCTCGACATCCTCCTCGAGCAGGCGCGCTCCGTGGACGCCATCGCCCGCGTGGAGGGCCGCGACTTCGAGGTCGTGGATCGTCAGATGGGGGTGGGCGGCCAGATGGTCACGATTCGCACGCCCTCTGCGGTCTACGAGGACGTGTTCGTCCCGCTGTTTGGCGAGTATCAGGCACACAACGCGGCCGCCGCGCTCGTGGCCGTCGAGGCCTTCATGGGGGGCCGCGGCCTGGACGGTCGCATCGTCGAGCAGGGCCTCATGAACGCCTCCAGCCCGGGGCGTATGCAGGTCGTGCGTCATTCGCCCACGATCATCGTGGACGCCGCGCACAACCCCGCGGGTGCGGCCACCCTGCGCGAGGCCGTGGAATCCTCCTTCTCCTTCGCGCGCATCGCGGGCGTCTACTCCGCCATGGGGGACAAGGACGTCGAAGGCGTCCTGTCCGAGGTCGAGCCCTTCATCGACCACCTGGTGGTCACCCAGATGCCGGGGGACCGCGCCGCGAACCTGGAGCGCCTGGCGCAGATCGCCGGCGAGGTCTTCGGACCCGACCGGGTAGATGTGCGCGAGTCGCTGGCCGACGCGGTCGATCGTGCAGCCGAGATCGCCGAGGCCGGGGCTGAGCCCGCGGATCGTAGCGGAATCCTTGTGTTTGGCTCGGTTATGCTGGCCGGGGAGATGCTGGCGCTGGCGGGTCACTCCCCGCGATGAGGTGATGCATGGCTGAGGCGGTCGCTGTGTGGCGGCCGCCTCAGTTGGGTTTTTGTGTGGAACGTGGCACGATTATCCCGATCACAAGAAAAGATGAGCGTATTGCAAGGAGGCACCATGAAGAAGCTCGTCAATGATGTCCATGCCGTTGTCCGCGAAACCCTGGAAGGTTTCGCCCTGGCCCACGCCGACATCGTCGATGTCCATTACTCTCCCGACTTCGTCACCCGCCGCTCCCCCAAGGCCGAGGGCAAGGTAGGCCTCGTCTCCGGCGGCGGATCCGGACACGAACCCCTCCACGCCGGCTTCGTCGGCGAAGGCATGCTGGATGCGGCCGTTCCCGGCGCGGTGTTCACCTCGCCTACCCCCGACCCGATCCTGGAGGCCACGAAGGCAGCCGACCACGGCGCGGGCGTCCTGCACATCGTCAAGAACTACACGGGCGACGTCCTCAACTTCGAGACCGCCGCCGAGCTGGCTGACATGGAGGACATCCAGGTCGCCACGGTCGTCGTCAACGACGACGTGGCCGTCGAAGACTCCCTGTACACGGCCGGTCGCCGTGGCGTCGCCGGCACCATCTTCGTCGAGAAGATTGCGGGCGCTGCCGCCGAGCGCGGCGACTCCCTCGAGGAAGTCACCCGCATTGCGACCAAGGTTAACGACCAGACCCGTTCCATGGGCCTGGCTCTGGGCCCCTGCACCGTGCCCCACGCGGGCAAGCCCTCCTTCGACCTGGGCGAGGACGAGATCGAGCTGGGCATCGGCATCCACGGCGAGCCCGGATACCGCCGCGGTGCCATGGAGCCCGCCGACAGCCTCGTCGCCGAGCTCTACGAGCGCGTGCGCGAAGACCTGGGCCTGACCGAAGGCGAGCGTGTCGTCGCCCTCGTCAACGGAATGGGCGGCACCCCCGTCTCCGAGCTCTACATCTGCTTCCGCGCCCTGGCCGCCCTCCTGAAGAAGGACGGCATCGAGATCGCCCGCCAGATGGTCGGCAACTACGTGACCAGCCTGGAGATGCCCGGCGTCTCCGTGACCCTCATGCGCGCCGACGAGGAGCTCCTCGAGCTCTTCGACGCGCCCGTGAACACGGTCGCCTGGAAGTAACCAACGAGGCAGGACAAGGAGAAACATGATGAGCCTAGATGCAGCGTGGGCACGCCGGTGGATCGAGCTGGCGGCGGCGGACGTCGCTGAGCAGCGCGACTACCTGGTGGACCTGGACCGAGCCATCGGGGATGGCGACCACGGCGAAAACATGGACCGCGGATTCAAGGCCGCCGTCGAGGCCCTGGGACAGGCCGAGCCTGCCAGCGTCGCCGAGGTCTTGAAGACGGTCGCCAAGACCCTCATGTCCACGGTCGGCGGCGCCGCCGGGCCCCTGTACGGGACCGCCTTCCTGCGCGCATCCAAGGCCGCCGGTGACGGCGAACTCGACGCCGCTGTCGTTGCTGCCATCATCGAGGGTGCGCTGGGTGGTATCCAGGCCCGAGGCAAGGCCACCACGGGTGAGAAGACCATGGTGGACGCGTGGACGCCCGCGCTCGACGCCGCCCGCGCGGCCGCCGAATCCGGTGCCGATGCTGTCGCCACCCTCCAGGCCGCCGCCAGCGCCGCCGAGGCCGGAGCAGCCGCGACGGAACCCCTGCGGGCCACGAAGGGACGCGCCTCCTACCTGGGGGAGCGCTCCATCGGGCACCTCGACCCCGGCGCCGTGTCCACCTCCCTCATCCTGCGCGCCGCCGCGCGCGCAGCGGGCGAGGTTGGCGCGGCATGAGCGTGCGCGTTTCCTTCGTCATCGTCTCCCACTCCGAGGCCCTGGCGCGCGGCGTGTGTGAGCTGGCCGCGCAGATGGCCCCCGACGTGCGCTTCGAGGCCGCCGGGGGCACCGACGACGGCCGCATCGGCACCTCCTACGACCTCGTGGAGACTGCCGTTGAGGCTGCCTTGAAGGCCGTGGACGGTGAGGGCAGCGGCGTCATCGTGCTGACCGACCTCGGCTCGGCCACGATGACCGTCGAATCCGTCATCGACATGAGCGACGAGCCCGAGCGCGTGCGCTTCGTCGACACCTGCCTCGTCGAAGGAGCCGTCGCCTCCTCCGTGCGCGCCCAGCTCGGCGAAAGCCTGAGCCAGGTCGCCGAGGTGGCCGCATCCCTCGCCCCGCGCCTGGAGGCACCACCCTCCCAGGTGGCACACGAGGAAGGCGTCCCGGTCATCGTCGGGACCGCGGAGGGGGCGCCGGCCTCGCCCATGAGGGCGTCGGGCTCCGCCGTGGTCGCCGACCCCGTCGGACTCCACGCGCGACCCGCCGCCGCCTTCGTGCGCCTGGCGGGCACCTTCGACGCAGAGATTACGGTCAACGGGGCGGACGGCTGCTCGGTCCTGGACCTCATGGCCCTGGGGATTCGCCAGGGTCAGACGGTCCTCATCGAAGCCACTGGGGCCGACGCCACAGCAGCAGTTGCAGCGCTGACGGATATGCTTGAAGGTACCAATTAGGTAACCCTCACTATCACAGGAGACAACGTGAGCGCTAAGAGTGTTCTGCTGGAGCCCCAGCACCTTCTCGACCCCACCCTCGAGCACACCCTCATCGTCGTGAAGCCCGACGGCTACGCGCGCGGCCTGACCGGCGAGATCCTGCGCCGCATCGAGGCCAAGGGCTACACGATCAAGGGCCTCAAGCTCATGGTCGCCTCCCGCGAGCTGCTCGCCGAGCACTACGCCGACCATAAGGACAAGCCCTTCTTTGAGGGACTCCTGGAGTTCATGAGCTCCGGCCCCGTCGTCGCCATGATCGTCGAGGGCCAGCGCGTCGTCGAGGGCATGCGCGTCCTCATGGGCTCGACCGACCCGACGACCGCCCCCGCTGGCACGATCCGCGGCGACCTGGGCCGCGCCTGGAACAGCCCCCACATGGAGAACCTGATCCACGGCTCGGACTCCGTGGACAGCGCGATGCGCGAAATCTCCCTGTGGTTCCCGGAGATTTACTGAGACGCCGGTAACCTGCAAGGGTGCACCTCAAAAACCTGACGCTGCGGGGCTTTAAGTCCTTCGCCAGCGCGACCACGCTCGCCCTCCAACCGGGCATCACGTGCGTCGTCGGCCCCAACGGGTCGGGTAAATCCAACGTCGTCGACGCGCTCGCCTGGGTTATGGGCGAGCAGGGAGCCCGCGCGCTACGCGGCTCGAACATGGCGGACGTTATCTTCGCGGGGACATCTGGGCGCGCTGCGTTGGGGCGCGCCCAGGTGGACCTGACGATCGACAACACCGACGGTCTGCTCGACATCGAGTACTCGGAGGTGACGATCAGCCGCACCCTGTTTCGCGGTGGCGGCTCGGAGTATTCCATCAACGGCTCGCCCGTGCGGCTCCTGGACGTTCAGGAGCTGTTGTCGGACACGGGCATGGGCCGCCAGATGCACGTCATTGTTGGCCAGGGCCAGCTCGACGCGATCCTGTCTTCCACGCCCGAGGAGCGGCGCGGCTTCATCGAAGAGGCCGCCGGCGTCCTCAAACACCGGCGCCGCAAGGAGCGGGCGCTCAAGAAGCTGGCCGACATGGATGCGAACCTTGTGCGCGTCCTGGACCTGACGAATGAGATTCGCCGGCAGCTGGGGCCCCTGGCCCGCCAGGCGCGCATCGCCCGGCGCGCTTCCCTCATTCAGGCGCGCGTGCGCGACGCGAAGGCCCGCCTGCTCGCGGACGACCTGGCATCCGCGCTGTCCAAGCTGGCCGCGCTCGAGGCCTCTGATGAGTCGGCCGCGCAACGCCGAGCCACCCTGGAGGCTCAGATTACGGCGTCGCGCGCCGAGGTGTCTCGCCTGGAGGATGCTGAACGTGCGTCCTCGCCGGCGCTCGATCAGGCGTCCTCCGACTGGCAGTCGCTCACCACGATCACCGAGCGCCTGCGCGGCACGCTGATGGCCGCGAGCCAGAAGGTTTCCCTGCGCGCGACCCCCGAGCTTCCCCCGGGCGGCGAGGATCCCGATGTGCTCGACGAGCGCGCCCGCGTCGCCGGCGCCGAGGATGCTGCGCTGGTCGCTCAGGTCGAAGAGGCGCGCTCTGCCCTGACGTCCGCGACTCGCGCGCGCGAGGCCGCTGAGGACGCCGACGAGTCTGCGTCCCGCGAGCTTGCCCGCGTCAACCGCGTCATCGCGGACCACCGCGAGAAGGTCGCGCGCTTGACGGGCGACGCTTCCACGGCCGCTTCGAGGCTGGAGGCCGCACTCGCCGAGGCCGATCGCGCGTGGGGCGCATACCGCGCGGCTCAGGAGCGCGCCGAGGCTGCGGCTGCGGCCGTTCCTGGAACCGGTCGTTTGTCCGGCTTTGCGGACGAGGCTGGGGTGTCCTCTTCCGGGAAGGCGCAGGCTGACAGCGCGTTCGAGAAAGCTGCGGATAGTCTGGAATCTGGTGGGGGAGCCGCCCGTGCACACGCCGATGCGTCGGCCCGTCGTGATGCCGCTCGCGCGCGCGTGGACGAGCTGCTGGGCGTTGAGCGCGAGGCTCGGGCCGACCGTGCCCGATGGGAGGCACGCCGCGACGCGCTCTCCCAGCTGCTGACCCCCGAGGACGGAACCGCCGAGCTGCTGGGACGCGATGGCGTGCTCGGCCAGGTGGCGCCGCTCCTGCGTGTGGCGCCCGGCTACGAGGACGCGGTCGCCAGCGCGCTGACCCCCTTCGCCGACGCGGTCGTCGTCGATTCTCTGGCCCGAGGCCTCCGCGAGCTGGACGCGGCCCGCGCGGCCGGGCGCTCGCTGCGCCTCGTCGTCGCGCCCCCGGTACCCGCAAGCGACGCGGACGAGCCTGCGGATACCCAGGCCTCGTCCCCTGAACGCCCAGGCTCGGCAGCGGTGCCCGCGGACGTCGGCGACCTGCCCGAGGGTGCTACGTGGCTCGGATCGGTCGTCACCTGCGAGGGAGCCGCCGCACCCCTGGCGGACCTCCTGGACGGGGTCGTCGTCTGCTCATCTGAGAGCGCCGCTGGAGCGCTGGACGTGCCCGGCGTCCGCGCCGTCGTCACGCCCGGCGGCGACGTGCTGCGCTCGTGGTCCCTCGAGGGTGGGCACCAGGCGTCCTCCGTCCTCTCCGTGCGCGCAGACTTCGACGAGGCCGACGCGCGGGCGCGGGAGGCAGGCGCGCGCATGGACGCCGTGTCCAAGCAACTCGCCCACGCGAACGGGGCACTGGACCGGTCCATCAAGGAGGCGAACGACGCCCTCAAGGCCCTGCGCGAGGAGGACGCCCAGCGCGCCAAGGAAGCCCAGGAGCTGGCCCGTGCCCAGTCCGCCGCGCAGGCCGCCCGCGCGGAGGCCGATCGCGCCCGTGACGTGGCCCGCCGCGCCGACGAGCAGGTCGAGTGGGCCCGCGAGCAAGACGTGGCCGCGCGGGCGCGCCTGGAGGGCGCCGACTCGGTCGGCCCGCCCGAATCCCTGGAGAACGCCCAGGCCCGCGCCGACGCCTCCTCCCGCGCTGCCCGTGAGGCCCGCGACGGCGAAAACCAGGCGCGCCTGGCGCTGCGCTCCCTGGAAGAACAGTCGCGGCGCGCAGCCTCACGCGCCCGCTCCCTGCGCCAAGCGGCCGCCGCCGAGCGCGAGGAACGCGCCCGCTACGCCCAGCGCGAGGCAGTGAGGCGCACGGAACTGGCCACGGCCTCGGACGTGGAAGCCGCCGCGCGCGTGGCCCTGGAGGCCGCCGAGCGCGCCCTATCTCGCGCGGCCGAGCGCCGCGACCACCTGAGTGCGCGGCGCTCCCAGGTGTCCCAAGAAGTATCGGACGCACGCCGGGCCCTGGATCGGCTGAGCGCGGAGCTGTCCGAGGCGACGAGCAACGCCAATCAGGGGAAGATCGCCGCCGAGCAGACGCGCGTGCGCGTCGAAGACTTGGAGCGGCGCTCCCTTGAGGAGCTGTCCCTCGAACCCGAGCAGCTGATCGCCGAGTTCGGACCCGAGACGATGGTTCCGATGCTGCCCCTGGACCCCGACCAGATCGAGAAGGCCGAGGCCGCCGAGCCGAGCGCGTACGTGCGCGCCGAGCAGGAGCGGGCCCTGGCCAAGGCGCAGAAGGATTTGGAGAAGCTTGGTCGCGTGAACCCGCTGGCGCTGGAAGAGCACGAGGCGCTGGCAGCGCGCCACAAGTTCCTTGTGGACCAGGTCCAGGACCTCAAGCAGTCCAAGGCTGACCTCCTCCACATCGTGGAGGACGTGGATCGCCTGGTGCAGGAGGCTTTCGTGTCGGCCTTCGCCGAGACACGCGTGCAATTCGAGCACGTGTTCGGCGTGCTGTTCCCGGGCGGGCAGGGCGACCTGGTGCTGACCGACCCGGACGACATGCTCTCGACCGGCATCGAGATCGAAGCCCGGCCCGCGGGCAAGAAGGTGAAGCGCTTGTCGTTGCTCTCGGGCGGCGAGCGTTCCCTGGCCGCAATCGCATTCCTGGTCGCGATCTTTAAGGCGCGCCCGTCCCCGTTCTACGTCATGGACGAGGTCGAGGCCGCCCTAGACGACGTGAACCTGTCGCGCCTGTTGGCGATCTTCAAGGAGCTTCAGGAGACCTCGCAGCTGATCGTGATCACGCACCAGAAGCGAACGATGGAGATAGCGGACGCTCTGTACGGTGTCACGATGCGCGACGGCGTCACGACGGTGGTGTCCCAGCGCTTGGCGGACTAGGGGAGCAGTGTGCGCACGGGAGCGCCGTCGTTCCTGGTCGTGATGACACCGCCTTCAAAGAAAATGATGACAGAAACATTTGGACCTGAGAGGAGAGGCAATGACTACGAAACCAGAAGAAACCTACCGCCTTGCGGGAGGAACCACCGTTACCGACGCTGATCTTGAAGCGGATGCGCAGCGCTTCGAAGTGGGCGAATGCGACGGAGCGTGGAAGGTTCTCCCGGGGCATCCGCAGCTTTTTGGTAAGCAATAAACGCCGGGCGGCACGCGTCTGCCCGAATCCTTAGTTCGAGAGCTCGACGAGGCGGTAGGGGAAATAGGACAAACTCGCAGTGAGCTCGTTGGTAGCTTCATTTCTGACGGCTTACTGGCGCTGAAGGCATAAGGTTATGGGAGAGCGACCGCCAGTGCGTGGCTACAGATGCTTCTCGTTATATAAGATCCGGATGGACGCATAAGGCGGCAGTGTCCTCGGCTTGGAAAACATGCGTGGAGGCATACTCCCTGCGGTGACAAGCGTGTCACCATCATCTTGGACTTGACGCCCATTTGCAATCGCAGTGGTCCCTGCCGCCTCTTGAATATGATCACGGGCCGCTCCGAAAAAGTAGCTGACACCTAGTCGACCTGTGAGCGCGATGCTGGCGCGTCCAAATTGAAAACGTCGCGGTGGATGAATTCATCGGTTTCAAGTGCGTTGGTGCCGAGGATCTCCCTAGCGCAAGGGCGGGCATGGACCCCTTCCACGTGGTGCACCGCGCGGGGATTGCGGTTGAAAAGTACCGCAGATGCACCGGGAAGAATCACTTTCGGCGTGGGTGGGCCACGGATCCCCTGTAGAAGGCACTCAGGAAGCTATATGCCAGGTTGTGCCGCCTCTCGCTGCGTCAACAACACCAGCAATCGACATATTTGCCAGCGATGAGCATGTCGCCCTAGAAGCTGCTGGAAGCGCATAACAGCGCATGGCCGATAGACACCTACCACGAGCCAGCCCCGCGCGCGGGCAAGGCGAGCGTGGCGCGTGTAGTCCTTTGCGATAGGTGCTGAGCCCGACACGCGTGGGCAATGCCCTGATGAAATTTGAAATCAATGCATTGGCCTCCACGCGTCTACCGAGCTACCTGACTGAGCTCCTCACGCTGGGGAGCATATTCAAATGTCGTGCCGGTGCCTTGCGAAACCTCACCCACGACATCACCTGAGTACTCTTCGAAACCGGTGGTAATCCCTAACTACACCCGCGATTGTGAAGAGCGACTTATGTCATCGGTAGATTCTTGTTCAAGTGACCTTGTATACTTTGTCCAGTCTTTGAGGGCATCAAATTCGTTTGGCCATTTTTTGGTGAGTGCTTCTCTTAGTTCTCGTAGCTCTTGTTCCGTCTGGGCGATCCTATCTTTCATCCATGAGTGCTCTTCCAACCATGAGTAGTGGAGGGGACTTGTGACAGGATGTGGGTTGAGATTGTATAGGGTCTTAAGCTGTGTTTCAGTTTTGATAAATTGTGTATAGTGTCGGGATGCTTCGCGGATGGAATAGTGTCGGGATGCTTCGCGGATGGAAAAGAATTGTAGTCTGATTTTAATCCAGCGGATCGGGACTTTAATCCAGGAAAACTTATGCTTTGTTCCCTCTAAGTCATGGTTATACTGCTTCTGCTTGAAGCCAAGCTCTGTCAGGTAGTGTGCGTAGATCATGGTTTCTAGGTTATCGTCGAGAATTACTGATTCGCTGGACAAAGTAGACACAATTGTGTATGTCAATATGATGGTGATTGTGAGTGAGAATATTCCGTACATGGCTCGTTCCCACCAGTGCATTTCTGAAGGGGAGAGTGCTAGTAGTGCAAAAATTAGTAATGATGAGGATAGGAATAGGAATTTTATCACAAGCCATGTGAAACTTAGGATGCTAAATGGCTTATATGCTCGAGCTATCTGTTTTCTAATAATTTTTCTTAAGACTACGTCTCTGGCGAACTTGTTAATGACTCTGTCATCGTCTTTAAATTCTAAATGCGCGTTTAGTAGGTCTAAGGTTTTCTGGAAGCTGTCTTCTCCGCGTATTGAGAGATTTATGAAGACTGTTATGGTGCTAATAATCAAAGCCAATATTGGACTTATCATGAGGATGGTGTCTTTCATGTATTCTCCTGGTGTGTGTGATGTGATCACAATTGACCTACGTAATTGAGGTCCTTTGTGTATTAATCATTGTGGTCAGTGTATAACTAGGAAGAGGTCTGTGTTGCCTCGTAAACAAGCCATGTTGAGGAGACGTGGGGCGGCGGCGTCGCTGGGTGATAGCAGTAAGTTGGTTGAATGCTTCGGGGGCGGTAGTCTAGGGGTCTCTGAGGTAGTTGTCAAATTCGTAGGCGAGGGGGTTGACGTAGGGAGTTTTGGTCAGGGTATGGGTTTGTATGCACGTTGTTGGTCGTTCATTCAACCGGCTTTTGTCGAGGCTACGTAGAGTCGTTCATCGTGGAGTGAGAGTGTTGCCGGGACTTCTGATTGTTGATCTGGATAGGATGCGGCCTTCTGGATAGGTTAATAAGCTATCCAGATCTGCGTTTCCTATCCAAGAGAGTGGGCGTATTCGGTGGAGTGTGGATGGCACAGGCCAGCTGTCGCTACGTGGGTCTCGCTGCGCACTAGCGGGTTAACACAGCCAGTGGAGGTGTCTGGCTACCAGACGCTGCGCGCGGTCACCGCCCGAGCAGCCAGCGGCCAATTCGAAGCTGACGAGCAATGCCGACTATCCAGGGGCTACCACCTAAGACCGGAGCGCAATGAATCGTCGGGCGGCCGCGTGCCCATGATGCAGGGGCTTCCTCCACTGACGACATGTGATGATCTAGAACAGTTACTTTACCGCAGCACAAAGCCGCACAGTCACCTTGCCTGCAATATGCAGTGCCCGCTGCCTCATAGCAACGGCAGTTCGAGTATGAATACGCGGGCGGGGACCCTCGGTCCCCGCCCGCGCCTCAAAGCCGTGCGTCCCGCCGCTGCGGGAGGCTCGCTCTCAGTCGTTCATGAAGTGGCGCTCGTCCAGGATCTGTGCGCCAGCGCCCACCAGGGAGGGCAGGTGCTCATTCGCGTGGTGGCCGCAGAAGTACAGCTGGCCACCCGAAGGCATCGTCGCACGAACCCAGGCGCGAGCGCCGCAGGCGTCGCAACGATTCGCCGCATTCAGCTGCGGCTCGTCCAGGATCGGGCGTTCAAGAGTCTGTGCGTTCATGCTTCCATCACACACCATCACCCCGCGCCGCGCACCCCTGTTCACCCGGGGCGCAATCGCTCGACCGACCACTGACACAGTGGAACGGGGGAGTGGAAAACACTTCAACCACAGCACCCGTCCGCCCCGAAAGCGCGCCCAGCAGCGCGATTCAGCCCCGGCCTCGTCGGTCGTGGAAAGCGTCCCAGAACCCGCGCCACGCGCCCGGCGGACCGCAAACGAGCATGGCGCCACATATGATGCACCTCGTGACTCCTACCGACGCATCCGATTACAACGCACGGCACCTCTCGGTCCTCGAGGGGCTCGAGGCCGTGCGCAAACGCCCCGGCATGTACATCGGCTCCACGGACCACCGCGGCCTCATGCACTGCCTCTGGGAGATCATCGACAACGCGGTCGACGAGGCCCTGGAAGGTCACTGCGACACGATCGACGTGCGCCTGCACCCCGACCACTCCGCCTCCGTCGCCGACAACGGCCGAGGCATCCCCGTCGACATCGTGCCCGGACAGGGTCTGACGGGCGTCGAGGTCGTCTACACCAAGCTCCACGCCGGCGGTAAGTTCGGCGGCGGCTCCTACGCGGCCTCGGGCGGCCTCCACGGCGTCGGCGCCTCCGTCGTGAACGCACTGTCGGCCCGCCTCGACGTGCAGGTCGACCGCGGCGGCAAGACCCACGAGATGTGCTTCCGCAGGGGTGAACCCGGGCAGTTCGACGACTCGAAGCAGCGCACCCCCAACTCGCCCTTCAAACCCTTCACGGACGGCTCCACCCTCAAGACCGTCGGCAAGGTCAAGAAAGCACAGACCGGCACGCGCGTGCGATTCTGGGCGGACTTCCAGATTTTCCCGTCCACCGCGGGTTTCTTGTGGGACGACCTGCTGGCGCGTGCCCGCCAGACCGCGTTCCTCGTCCCCGGCCTGACCATCAACTGCTACGACGAGCGCGGCGAGGAAGAAAAGACCGAGAGCTTCCGCTTCGACGGCGGCGTCGTCGACTTCGCGAACTGGCTGGCCTCCGACGGCCCCGTCACCGACACATGGCACATCACGGGTGAGGGCACCTATAACGAGACCGTGCAGGCCCTGGACTCCGAGACCGGGCACCTGCGTGCCACCGAGGTCGAACGCACCTGCGAGGTCGATATCGCGCTGCGCTGGGGCATCGGCTACGACACGACCGTCCAGTCTTTCGTCAACATCATCGCCACCCCCAAGGGCGGTACCCACGTCACCGGTTTCGAGCAGGCGGTCCTCAAGATCCTGCGCGCCGTGATCGACAAGAACGCGCGCAAGCTCAAGGTTGGCGCGAAGGACGGGCGCCCCGAAAAGGACGACGTGCAGGCCGGCATGACCGCCGTCATCACCGTGCGCTTCCCCGAGCCACAGTTCGAGGGGCAGACCAAGGAAACGCTGGGCACGCCCCAGATCCGCACCGTCGTCAACCGCGTCGTCACGGACTGGCTCAAGGCCAAGTTCGCCTCGTCCAAGCGTGACGACAAGCAGCAGACCTCCCTCCTCATGGAGAAGGTCGTCGGCGAGATGAAGGCCCGCGTCTCCGCGCGCATCCATAAGGAAATCTCGCGCAAGAAGAACGCGCTGGAAACCTCCTCGCTGCCCGCCAAGCTCGCGGACTGCCGACTCGAGGACGTCGAGGAGACCGAGCTGTTCATCGTCGAGGGCGACTCCGCCCTGGGCACGGCCAAGGCCGCGCGCAACTCCCACTACCAGGCGCTGTTCCCGATTCGAGGAAAGATCCTCAACGTGCAGAAGGCCTCGACCGCGGACATGCTGGCCAACGCCGAGTGCGCCAACATCATCCAAGTGATCGGCGCGGGTTCGGGCCGTACCTTCGACCTGTCTCAGGCTCGATACGGCAAGGTCATCCTCATGACCGACGCTGACGTCGACGGTGCGCATATCCGCACCCTGCTGCTGACCCTGTTCTTCCGCTACATGCGCCCCATGGTCGAGGCCGGCCGCATCTACGCTGCCGTCCCGCCCCTGCACCGCATCGAGGTCGCGGGCAAGGGACGCAAGAAGCGCGAGTACATCTACACCTACTCCGAGGACGAGCTGCATCGTAAGCTCGCCGCCCTGAGACGTTCGGGCCGCACCTGGAAGGAGCCGATCCAGCGCTACAAGGGTTTGGGTGAAATGGACGCCGACCAGCTCGCGGAGACCACGATGGACCGGGCCCACCGCTCGCTGCGCCGCATCACGCTGGCGGATGAGGAAGCCCTGCGCCAGGCTGAGGACGTGTTTGAGCTGCTCATGGGCTCGACGGTTGGGCCGCGCAAGGAGTTTATTGTCAATGAGTCGGCCGGTCTCGATCGGATGCGCATCGACGCATAATTATCGGGCCGCGACAAACCCACGCGCTGCACAAGCGTCCAACACGCACGAACAAATGTTCATTGCTGGTGTGACTTAAGGCCCGATCACGCGTTAGGATGTTACGCATGACAGGACTTGCGCAGCGACTTACGCCGCCCGGGTCCGTCCCGTACCCGGGGAACCACCTCGGGTTGCGCTGGCGGCCCATGATCGGCCGCGATGCGCCCGCCGTGTACGCGCTTATCTGCCTCATCGAAGACGAGGACCAGGCGATCCGCCGTACCTCCGTCGAAGATATCGCGGACATGATGGAGGGCAAGAACGGGCGCGATTGGGTGGACACGATCGTCGGCCTGGACGCGAAGGCAAACATTTGCGCGGTCGCCTCGGTGCGCGTGCTGCGCGGCATCCACGAGGCGGCGACCGCCGTCGTCAGTGCGTTCATTCATCCTCACTGGCGGGGCCGTGGCGTGGGCCGCGCCCTCCTGTACTGGCAGGACAGCCGCGCCCGCCAGATGCTGGTTGAGACTTTCGGCGCTGAATCCGATGTTCCCGTCTCCATCTCGAACCTGGTGGATGCGCACATGACGGATCGCCGCCGCCTCTACATCGCGGCCGGCTTCTTCGCCAAGCGCATCTATCGCGTCATGTACCGCGACCTGGCGGGCGGCGAGGTCGCCCCGCAGGCGCGCCACGGCTACCGCATCGTGCCTTGGAATCAGGTTCCCCAGGACCAGATCCGCGCTATTCACATGGAGGCCTTCCAGCAGGCGTTTCGTTCGCCGCTGCGCGCCCTGTGGTGGGATGACGCGATGAATCACTTTGACCCGCGCTGGTCCTTCGTCGCCGTGGATAGCACGGGCGAGGTCGTCGGCTACGCAATGACGGGGCGTCCCGCGCAGCGCTGGGTGGCGACCGGGCGTCCGGAGGCCTACATCTACCTGCTCGGCGTCGCCGAGGCCCACCGCGGTCGATCGGTCGCGAGTGCCCTCGTCGGCAACGCGGTGGCTGAGGCGTCGGCCTCTGGTGCCTCACGTATCGGGCTCGATGTGGATATGTCGAGTCCGGATCGGGCGCATAGTATCTATGAGCATCTCGGTTTCGTCGATGAAGCCGCTGAGGTTTATTACACGATCGACCAGTAGTCCGCTAGGAGACGAGCATGAGCATTCCTCTCGCGCAGAGAGCCGGTGCCCCTGAGTTCGTCCCCTTCCCGGGCGAGCATCACGGCATCGAGTGGGAGCCGCTGACGGCCGACCATCACGTCGGCCTATCGGCGCTTTTCGCGCGCATGGAGGCCCGGGATAATCCGCCGTACCGCACCAGCCCGGACGAGGTGGAGGAGATGCTGTCGTCGGCCTCTCATTGGCGAGGCCTGGTCGGGGTTGCGCGCAGGGGTATCGCAGCGGGGCGCTTGGTTGCCTTCGCCCAGGTGGTGTTGCGCTTCCCGGGGCGCGCTGAGTGCGTGTGCATCGGGGGAGTGGATCCTGATTTTCGACGCATCGGCCTCGGCAATGCGATCGTGGACTGGCAGGAGGGGACGGCGCGTCAGATGCTGGCGAGCGTGGAGGGGGATGGCCCCGCGCAGATCACCTGCCATGTCGAGGCTGGCCAGGATGACCTCGAGGCCCAGCTGAAGGTGCACGGTTTCCGCTGGGCACGCACGTACTACGAGCTGCGCGCCTCCCTTGAAGATCTGGCCCCGGTGCCCGACCTGGGCTCGTATATGAGCATCGAGGCCTGGGGACTCCAGTGGGAAGAGCCGGCTCTGCGCGCGGCGAACCGCTTGAATGAGTCGGAGTGGGGGCGGCCTCCGCTCACACAGGAACAGTGGATGCAGGGCCGCACTGCGTTCGCGCCCGAGTGGTCTTTTGTTGCCGTGGATCGCACTGGCGATCGGCCGCGCGTCGCGGGCTTTTTGCTGGCCTCGCGTTACGAGCAGGACTGGGCGGCGCTGGGGTGGCGCGAGGGATATATCGACCAGCTAGGAGTTTTGTCGGCCTGGCGCGAGAGCCTTGTTGCCGACGCTCTGATTCTGGCCTCGATGTGGGCTCAAAGCCGCGATGGGATGGATCGCGCGGGTACGGGCGTGGGCTCCGCGAATCATACGGGCGCGCTGGCTGTCTACGATTCCCTGGGTTTCCGTACGGTCGGGCAGACCCGGCTTTATGCAATCGAAGTGTGACCTTTGTTTCGTATTGTGGACTAATTGCCGGTCAGGTCAATTTGTGAGCGATCCCACTATGTCTGTTGCGTGGGTGTGATGTTGGCCCTGTCTGGCAGTTCGCGGAAAACCGTCCCAATAGTCCTAATTGTCTGACCAATACGTTTTCTACGCTCCCAGCCAGAGGCTAGTTACGGCCTCGGCGCCACGCGCGTCCCATCTCCACAGTGCGGAGCCAGCATGACCACGAAGTCGTCAGCACCATCCACCTCCATTCCGCCATTGGTCATTCGAAGTGCCATCGTCGCCTCCCTCGGCGGCCTGCTCTTCGGCTTTGACACAGCGGTCATTTCCGGCGCGGAAGAAAAGCTCACCAAGCTCTACGCGCTCTCCTCCATGGGGGAGGGCATGATCGTTGCCATCGCAACCATCGGCACGATCTGCGGTGCCATCGTCGCCGGTAAACTCGCCGACCGCTTTGGCCGTAAACCCATCCTCTTCTGGATCGGCATCCTCTTCGGCGTGGGTGCGCTGGCCACTGCCCTGGCGCCTGTGCCTACCCTGGTGACAGCTGCTGATGGCACGGTCTCGGCCTCGTCCGCCTTCCCGATCACCTTCTTCATGGTGTTCCGCTTCCTCGGCGGCGTCGGCGTCGGCCTGTCCTCCGTGGTCGCTCCCATTTACACCGCCGAAATCGCCCCCGCCCGCGTGCGCGGACGCCTGGTCGGCCTCGTCCAGTTCAACATCGTCTTCGGTATCCTCCTGGCCTACGCCTCCAACGCGGTCATCCGCGAAATCGCGCACGAAGACACCGCGTGGCGCTGGATGCTCGGCGTCATGGCAGTGCCCGCCGTCTTCTTCCTGATCTTCCTGGCCACCGTCCCCGAGACGCCGCGTTGGCTGCTCGCCCACGGGCACGAGGAGCGCGCCGTGAAGATTTCCGAGCGCCTGACCACCACGCAGGAAGAAAGCAGCGAGCAGATCGCCGAGATGAAGGCGCAGATCGCCGAGGACGCCGCGGGCGGCAAGGTCGCCTTCTTCACGCGCCGCTACCGCAAGGTCATCCTCATGGCCTTCTGCATCGCGATGTTCAACCAGCTCTCCGGCATCAACGCGATCCTCTACTACGCGCCCAAGGTCATGAAGCTCGCCGGCGGCGCCGAAGTGCTCGGTGATGCCTTCCCCTACATCGGCTCCGTCATCGTCGGCCTCATGAACCTGATCGCCACCATGGCCGCCCTGACCGTCATCGACAAGCTCGGCCGCCGTCAGCTCATGATCGTCGGATCGATCGGATACCTGATCTCCCTCGGCTTCCTCGCCGGCATGATGTTCGCATACGAGGGCGGCGTCTTCCAGGAAGGCAGCGCCGCCCCCGTGTGGCTCATCCTCCTCGGCCTGCTCGCCTTCATTGCTTCTCACGCTTTCGGCCAGGGATCGGTCATCTGGGTCTTCATCTCCGAGATCTTCCCGAACCGCGTGCGCGCGCGTGGCCAGTCGCTGGGTTCGCTCACGCACTGGGTGTTCGCGTTCATCACCACGTACGCCTTCCCGGTCCTCACGGATAAGCTCGGCGGCGGCTTCGCGTTCGGTATCTTCTTCCTCGCGATGGTCGGTCAGCTATTCTGGGTCCTGAAGGTGATGCCCGAAACCAAGGGCATTCCGCTCGAAGAAATGGAAGAGAAGCTGGGGTTGACGAATGACTAGAATCGTGAACATCGGGGAAGCGCTCATCGATGAGATTACCCGCCCAAACAGTGAACCCGTCGAGGTCGTCGGGGGATCAATGCTCAACGTCGCAGCCGGTCTGACCCGGCTGGGTCACGAATCCGAACTGGCGACCTGGTTCGCGCGCGACGCGCGCGGCGACAAGGTTCGCGAGCACGCCGAGGCCGCCGGAGTGACCCTCACTCCGGGTTCCGATGGCGCCGAATTCACGACGGTTGCGCACGCGGCCGTTGACGAGAAGGGCCACGCCACCTACGAGTTTGATCTCTCGTGGGATGTGCCCGCCGTCGAGGATCCCGACAGCGTCGGACACGTGCATACCGGCTCCTACGTGGTCGTCGTCGAGCCCGGTGCCGACAAGGTCCTGGCCGCCGTCAAGCGCCAGGCCATCCGCGGCACCGTGTCCTACGACCCGAACATCCGTCCCGCGCTGCTGGGAACCCCCGACGAGGCTCGCCCGCACGTCGAGTCGATCGTGGCCCTCGCTGACGTCGTCAAGGCATCCGACGAAGACCTGAAGTGGTTGTACCCGGATCGTCCCATCGAGGACGTTCTGCACGAGTGGCTGCAGTCGGGCCCCTCCCTGATCCTGTGCACGCGCGGTCCCTGGGGCGTCTACATTTTGGCCGCCGCCGAGCGCGACATGCTCGTCGTCGACCCCCTCGACGTGGAGCTCGTGGACACGGTGGGTGCGGGCGACTCGCTCATGGCCGGCCTGATCTCCGGCCTCGTCGATGCGGGTCTGCTGGGATCGGCCGAGGCGAAGCAGCGTCTGCGCGAGGCATCGTGGGACAAGATCCTGCCCGCCATTCACCGCGGCATCATCACCTCGGGAATCACGATCCTCTACCAGGGCGCCTACTCGCCCACGCGCGAGGAAGTCAACGAGATCCTGGCAGCTGACAAGACGCTGCGAGGCTGAGCGTTCGCGTCACGCAACGCAGTGGGGTGGGCCCGGCCGATTGGCCGGGCCCACCCCCATAACAGCATGATGCCCACACGACGCTCAACAAAGTGGTGGGGTGGCCGGGAGCAATCCGGCCACCCCACCGTCATCACTACAGGGAAGCGTTAGTCGACCAATGTGAGCGCGAACCTCATTGACATGTGTGAGCCTTCGCGCGGACACGTTTTCTGGCTCTTCGCATTTTGGGGTGTGGGGGGTGGTGTTGGCATGGGGTCGGGGCCTGCCCGATGATTGAGGTTGCGACACTTCAAACGCTGGGAGGCCCCGACATGTCTCATGCTACCTTTTCTGCTCCGGATATGACGGCCTATTGTGGGTTGGAGGAGCTGGGCTTGGTGGCTGTGGGGATGCGCTGCCAGGGGGGTGGGTTCGTCCTGTAGTGTCGTGCGGCTAGTCCTGTTCGGCTGTGTCCAGGGTGTGGGCGCCCGGGGTATTCGCTGGGGTCGCGTACCCGGCGCTTAGCGCACGAACCGCGGGGGCATCAGCCCACGACGCTGGCGGTGTATGTGGGACGTTACCACTGTCGTGCGTGTTCTCGTTCCTGGTGTGATGACATCAGCCAGGTGGCTCCCCCACGCGCCAAACTCTCCTTTGGGGCCTTGCGCTGGGGACT